>MGRM01000010.1 GCA_001798185.1 Deltaproteobacteria bacterium RIFCSPHIGHO2_02_FULL_44_16
AAACTCACCTCTACCAGGTTCGGAACCGCTTTTCTTTATCCAATTTCAACTAGCTTTGGCACATTCCCATATTCCTTCTTGTATTCCTCCTCCGTAAGTATCAAAAAAGTCTTGTTCCAGTTTCTCTGCATCACTATTTCGATTTGCTTTTGCAGCGAGTACCCTTTCAAGGAAGTTAATGGCGTGTTGCATTTTTGTATGAAATTGTTTCGCATTTTTTGTACCTAAGAGAGCTTTGTCCCCGAGTTCTTTGCGAATCTTGTGAAATGGTTCTCCTTTTTCACTGTGGAGTAACACCCAATGGCCATATTTTTGAGCGAGATGTGCATCGAGAGAGTTCGATATCCGAAGCCGGGCTGTATTTGTAATCGTCATCGTGGTTACCGGTCGGGGTGGTATTGGATCTTGGGTGATAAACGTCACAAAACCGATCGCAACAAGGTTTTGAAATCGCAAGCGTAAAAGCGCGGCTAGATTTTCTGTAAGATATTTTTCAAGATCAGCTTTGAACTGTGCTTTTTTCGGCTCCTCAAGAACGAAGTTATCAATATTAATATCAGCGGTGATTTTTACAAATTGATGTTCCGATCGGAATGGTCGACCTGCTGATTTTCGAATTGCAGCGGAGAGATGTTCAGCAGCCGTTGTGATCAAATGGACATATGTTGCTTGTCCATCACTTCCCAGTTGTTCGATAATAAACCAACCATCGGCATGAGTGTCTATGTCTTTCAGTGTTTTAAAAATCGCAAGATCAATGGCGTCCTGCGACTGTTCGACAACACTTTTTCGGATGTCATGAAAACGGCGATGAATCCGCGAAGAAGCATTCGGATAATTGATCAGATACTGTGCCTCGAGGTTTGTTCGTTCTGAAAATGTTCGGAGAGCGTCTTCAAAAGAGAGGCGCATTGCAGTGCGATGATCATAATAAATATCGGTATTATCAGGAACATCAAACGCGCCCGCTTCTGTATCCAGAACTTCGATGCCAGTATTTCGTAAGAACTCATCATTCTTGATGATTTTGCCATCGAGGCCAATCGCAGAGAGTGCTCTTTTTTGAAACCCGTGTGTCATATGTTTTTATTATCGGCACAATGGGAAAGAAGTTGTGCGACGTGAACAGGCTCTACGGACGTGAAAAGAATGTTTCATCCAACTTTTTATTCGTCACGATATTTGAAAAAAAATAAACAGTTTTATTTCCTGATTTATTGTTCAAGATAAGCTGTTTCATCAGACCTTCATCCGTGAAAAGAGCATCAAGCGAATGATAAGGACTTTTCTTTGAGTGTGGCGTCAAATGCAGAGCAAATCTTCCTGGTTCTTTCAGTTGATTCTTGAACTCAGAAGAGAGCGCAGCCCGAAATTCTTTGGTCAGTTTTCCAAAACCCCCAAGGAATGAAAGTGCCTCTTTGGGAACGATGTCATCAGAGAGTTCTTGCTCCATGAGGCTCTCAGGTTCTCCTGGAACATAGACCCAAAGCATATTACCGGACGTAATATAGATTTTGGGAGAAGGAGAAAAATATTCGATGCGGATTTTGCCATCTTTCTTGTAGTCGAGTTTTCCTTTGCGTTCGATTGTTTTTTCCAAAAGCTCAACATAAGTTTGTTGCGTGAAATGAGCAGAGAGCGAAGTAATACTTTGATAGCGTTGTTCAACCGTTTGAATCTTTTCTTTGAGTGTATTGGCAGATGCGGAAGAAACAAGAAGAAAGAAAAAGAGAAAATTTTTTAGAATATTTTGCATATGCTTTTTGTCATTCCCGCGAAGGCGGGAATCCAGAAAAGCTCATAAAAAGCTGGATTCCTGCTTTCGCAGGAATGACATTCTCGTCAACGTCTGCTGCCATTACTTTTCCATTCTTTGACCAATGACTTCGCGAGGCTTACTGCCATCGGGCGGGCCGACGATTCCTTCTGATTGCATCCGCTCGATCATGCGCGCAGCTCGATTATATCCAATGCGCATTCGCCGTTGGATCATGGAAATCGAAGCCTGACGCGTGTCAGTGACGATTTGTACGGCGCGATCATAGAGTTCGTCATCTTCTTCGGTGAATTCTTCGTCTTCGATTTCCTTTTGACGATCAGCGTAGGTGAGAATCGATTCGTCATATATCGGTTTTCCTTGCTGCTTCAGATGCGTCACTACACGCGCGATTTCACTCTCGGTAACCAAACAACCATGATGGCGCGTAATGGTTCCTCCCGTCGGGGACATAAAAAGCATGTCGCCAGCGCCAAGTAACTGCTCTGCTCCCATGGAGTCGAGAATCGTGCGCGAGTCGTGGCGAGCCGTCACTTTAAACGCCATGCGCGCAGGAAAGTTTGCTTTGATAAGACCCGTGACCACATCCACCGAAGGGCGCTGTGTTGCCAAAATTAAATGAATACCGGCAGCGCGCGCCATCTGTGCAAGGCGAGTGATGGTCTCTTCCATCTCTTGCGATGAAGTCATCATAAGATCTGCAAGCTCATCAATAATAATCACAATATAAGGAATGACGCCGGTGTGAGCAATGGCTTCAGGATCAATGCTTGTCAGTTCTTCAGCTTTTTCAAGAGAGACGATCTTGATCTGTTTCTTTTTCATCTTTTCATTATAACCGGCGATGTTGCGTGTGCCAGAGTCAGCCATCAAGCGATAACGACGCTCCATCTCTTTCGTAGCCCAACGCATGGCAGAGATCGCTTGTTTTGGTTTGGTCACGACAGGAAGGAGGAGATGTGGAATTCCTTCGTAGACTGAAAGCTCTAACATTTTCGGATCAATCAGCAAAAGACGGCAATCTTCAGGACTCATTTTATAGAGAAGACTCATGATCATCGTGTTGATGGCAACACTTTTCCCAGCCCCCGTAGCGCCAGCGATAAGAATATGGGGCATGCGAGTGAGATCCAACACTACCGGTTTTCCTTCGGTGTTGGTTCCAAGCGCCAAAGGAATTTTGTTAGAGGATCGTTGAAAAAAGGTTGAGGCAATAATATTTTTGAGCCAGACAATTTCACGTTCGTGGTTGGGAACTTCGATGCCGACAGCAGCTTTTCCCGGAAGATGAGGAATAATACGAACACTTCGCCCACCAAGAGCGAGCGAAAGATCATCTTCGAGATTGACCACTTTATTTACTTTCATGCCCGGAGCCGGTTCAAATTCATACATCGTAATCACAGGGCCTGGATGAATGGCCGTCACCCGACCGCGGACTTCAAAGTCGGTTAATTTTTTTTCTAAAAGAAGAGAATTTTTTTTAAGCGATGTCTCATCGATTTCCGCTTTGGGTCCCTCTTTGGTGTCGAGCAGCGACAGAGGTGGAGGATCATATCCCTCCATGTTCATCTGCAAAAATTTAAGTTGGCTATCAGAAATAATTTTCTTTTTCAGGTCAGGGCGCTTTGAAATTTTTGGACCGCCTGCTTGATGTTCATCGTTATGATCTTTCCCATTCCCTTCGGTTTCATCATCTTCCTCTTCATCGAGATCTTCATCCTCTTCTTCATTGTCCTCTTCCTCGTCGTCATCTTCATCGAGATCTTCATCCTCTTCGTCATCATCTGGTTCTTCATCCTCTTCCAGCCCATGATGTGTCGGTCGCTCAATGCGCACCGGCGTGTGAGCTCCATCTTCTTCGTCTTCATCCATCGGCGCATGACGGCCAATGAGATCGATCAAGCCTTGAAAGGGAATCATGGCAAGCGTTCCGGTTCGGCGAAGACCTTGAACGGCGATTCTTCCTATGTCTGGAAGATGATCGCCAAGAGTGACGAGTCCATGCCAAAGACCAACGGTGCACCAGAGAAGCGCTCGATGAAGATTGAGAAATAAGGCGCTGATCGTGAGTTGAGTGGTGAGAAGAAAAAAGAGAAGAATAAGAGCGCTGGAAACAATATACGCGCCTGGGCGATTTACATACGAAATGAGAGTTTGCCCCAGAAGCCCGCCAACAATGCCTCCGCCGGCAATGGCATACCTCCCCATATTGATGGTTTCAAATCGCAAATGGAAAAACGTGCTGACAAAAGCGATCAGCAGCGAAGCAAAAAGAATATCGCGCAGCCGAAAAGAGATCGTCTTTCCAAAAAATTGAAGAAAGGAAAGGAGAAAGAAAAGAGCTGCGGTGATGTAACTACTGACGCCGATAAGTGTCAGGAGAATATCGGCAACATACGCTCCGATAATGCCACAGAGGTTCCCAATCTGTTCTACATTTGTTGCAGAGTTGAGTGCGGGATCGGTCGGACTATACGAAGCAAGGCTCAGGGTAAAAAAAAGACCGAGAGCAAGAAACAAAATGCCCCAGATCTCACGAGCAAAATCAAATCCATTGCGATCATTTCGGGCCATAGAATAAAAAAGTACGTTAGTTTCACCGTAAGTGTCAATCAAATGCATCTATAGTAAATTAACTTTTAATAAGTACGATGTCATTCCTGCGAAAGCAGGAATCCAGATATTTAGCCTTTCTGGATCCCCGCCTGCGCGGGGATGACAATATCCTCGTTGAAAGTTAAACGGCTCTATTACTCTCCTGTGATGAGCGTTTGAAAGACTCCCGCGAGTTCAGGATCAAATTGTGTTCCACTTCCCTGAGAGAGCTCTTCAAGCGCTTTATCCAGACTTAGAGGTGTTTCGCGGTAAGGTTGAGGAGAGGTCATGGCATCCCAGCTTTCGGCAATGGCAAGAATGCGTGCACTTTTCGGAATTTCATCTCCATGGAGAGAATCTGGATAGCCATTTCCATCAAATCGTTCATGATGATGTTTAATCGCTTCCCGTTCTTTTTCCAAAAAGGGAATATCTTGAAGAATTTCTGCTGCAAAGAGTGGGTGCTGATGAAGAAGCTGTCGTTC
Source organism: Deltaproteobacteria bacterium RIFCSPHIGHO2_02_FULL_44_16 (assembly GCA_001798185.1). Classification (NCBI taxonomy): domain Bacteria; class Deltaproteobacteria; species Deltaproteobacteria bacterium RIFCSPHIGHO2_02_FULL_44_16. The sequence goes on from MGRM01000010.1 coordinate 4,861, forward strand.
TGCAGAACTAATCGGATCTTTTTTTGCAATGAGGTCTGAACTTAAAAGAAGTTTGCCGATATCATGCAAGAGACCAGCGCGATGAATCACTCCAAGCTCTTGAGGAGAGACCCCAATTTTTGCGGCAAGACGTTCTGCAAAGAAAGAGACACGTTCTGCATGTGCCACGAGAAGTTGGCGCTGAAGAGGAATTTCGCTTAAAGCCGTGATCAGCGCATGAAAATATTTTTGCATGGCTTCTTGGCTTATTTTTTGAGCCTCCTCTTTGAGCGAAGAGAGGAGTTGACGGTTTTCGGAGAGCGTTTTTTGACACTGAAGAAGATCGCTGAGGGTGCACAATGAATGAGTTTGATCGCGTCGGGCAATTTTTAAAGCCTCTGTGGATTTCGCAATCAGTTCTTCAATCGTCTCTTTTTGTCCGAGTTCGGCAACACCAATGCTGATCACGAGATGCGCTTCGCCCGAAAATGCAGCGATAATTCGTTTCGATGCGCGAACAGCGGCCTCTTCATCGGATTCAGGGAAAATAACGGCAAAGAGATGATCGCTATAACGAGAGAGAGTGTCGACATCTCGCACCGTTTTTTCAAGGAGCTGCGCTCCTTTCCTCAGAAGTTCTTCACTTTGGTGATGCCCCAGTTTCTTTTTCACTTCTTCAAAGTGTTTGAGTTCAATCATTGCTATTGAAAGGGGACGACGATATCGATTCGCTTTTTTAACTTCTTGCTGCAAGATATCATGAAAATGACGATGATTGAGAAGATGCGTCAGTTCATCTCGAATCGACATTTCTTTCATCCGATGCGCTGTTTTGATGAGTTGCTCATGAAGTTGTTGACGTTCGACGAGATGGTGGATGGCATTCATCATGGCCATAGAACCGAGGTCCTCGACCGTGATCATTTCTCGCCTGCCCGTGATGAACTCGCGATAGGGATGACTTGCCGCAAGGGAAGGGACAATGAGAAGCACCGGCATTTCTGCAAGAAGATCCAAAAGATGTTCCAAGTGTCCGTTGGGAGATGCGAGCGTGTCGATCAGATAGACATCACTTTTTTCCACTTGAAATTCTTCCGCTTTTCCCATGACTTTGAGAGAACTTTGGGGGTACATGTGCTGGAGTGTTTTTCGTATTCCTTCAGCGAGTTCAGGACGTTGGGTGTAAAAGCAAAGATCGGGATTTTTTTGAAATGTCATGGGGTTTCTTAAATATGTTTATAAAGAAAAATCCCTTCAATTGCAATGAGAAAGAATAAAATAATGAGATCTTTCTTTAAGTTTATCCCTCTCCTTTTGTTCGTTGCTCTCCCCCGACCAGTTCAGTCCATTTCCGATAAGAGGGATAAGGTCATTGTGGACCAACTTCTCAAAGGGCAAGAATATCTTTTGCGACGACACTATGATGATGCTCTCCGCATTTTTGCATCCCTCAAAAAAGAATTCCCAAATTCTCCTGCAGGATATTTTGGAGAAATGGCTTCTTTTCAAATCAAAATGTTGGAAACAGAAAGTTTTGAACTTGAAGAAGCTTTTAAAGTTGTATCTAAGCAGGGGGAGAAAGCAGTCGCGTTTGTCATGCAACGTTATCAACCTTCTGCTCAGGAGCTTATGCTTGCAGCATCTTTTTATGGACTTCTTGGATTTGCGCAGGCGCGACATGAACGATGGATCTCTGCTTACTTTCTCGGAACAAAATCCCAACAAATTTTTCGTCGCTTGAAACGTGAGTATCCAAATTTTCACGATGCTGATTTTGGAATCGGAATGTACCTCTATTGGAAAAGTGTTTTTGCGGATCGTCTTCCGTTCATCCCATTTATTTCAGATCGACGGAAGGAAGGAGAAGCGCTTGTCCAGAATGCGCAGAACAAGGGATGGATGACGAGAGAGCTTGCGGGCATTAATCTTGGAACGATTGCTCTTGAAGAGAAACGATATCCAGAAGCGGTGAAAATTTTTTCAGACTTTCTCACACAATATCCTCACAATCTTCTCCTTCGTTCTTTTTTGGGGAGAACCTCTTTGGCGATGCAACAGTATAAAAAAGCTGAAGAGGAATTTCGTAAAACACTTGTCGTCGATGCTTCGTATGCAAAAGGGATCTATTTTGTGGCGATCAGTCTTCTCTTTCAGGAGAAGCCGGCGCTTCTTTCTGAAGCTGAACAGCATCTTCGTCATTTTTTAGAATTGAGAGCGACCGATGAATGGAAATCTTTTGCGCATTATTGGCTCGGAGTCATTGAAGAAAAAAGAGGGGACATGGGAAAAGCAAAAGATGAATATGAAAGGGCGTTAGCCCTGAATCCAAAATTGAAACAGGCAACCTTTCGGATCAGAGGTTTAGGAGGAGGATTGTAAGTGGGAATTACGATTGTCCAAAAAAGTGATCTGCAAAAAAAGAAACCGAAAGCAACCAAGGCGCTTATTCTTGCTGGTGGAGCTGTTACGGGTGGCTCGTTTAAAGCGGGTGGGCTTAAAGCATTGAATGATTATCTGGTTGGATTTCAAGTGACCGATTTCGATCTGTATGTCGGCATCAGTTCCGGAAGTCTTTTAGCAGCGCCGCTGATGGGCGGGATCCCGCCGCATTCGATTCTGCGAAGTCTCGATGGGACGTCAAAACATTTCACGCAGTTGAGAGGATGGCACTATTATCGTCCGAATATAGATGAATTTATCGGTCGTCCCATTCGCTTTTTTCTCAAAGCAGCGAGTTGGATTCCGACACGAATGTTGCGGGTCCTGCAACATCCTTCTCTTGTGACAGCCTTCCCAAAAAATTTGCTGCTGTTTCTTCAAGCTCCTTCCCTTCAAAGGTACGATGATATGCTCAGTCCTTTATCGGACGTGCTCGGTCCCTTGAGTCTGACGTCATTTGTCGATCTTTTGCCTTCGGGACTTTTTGATAATCGTCCCATTGAACACTACATACGCACGAACATCGAACGAAATGGTCTGACCAATGATTTTAATGTTGCCGCTCAGATGACAGGGAAGCGTCTCTATATTTGTGCCATGACGCTCGATGGAGCGAAGCGCGTCATTTTTGGTCCTGGTGAAAATACCTCTGCCACGATTTCTGAAGCGGTGATGGCGTCAACTGCTATGCCGGGATTTTATCGTCCTGCCTCGATTCGTGGGATAGATTATGTTGACGGCGGAGTTCAAGAGACAGCAGATATCGACATTGCGATCAGAAAAGGAGCGCAGCTTCTCGTTTGTTACAATCCGTTTCGACCTTATGAACGCGAGCAATTTGTCGATGCGCATAAGCGACGAACTTACAAAGGAGATCTCGCTGCAGGGGGAATTTTCGGTGTGCTCAATCAAATCTTTCGCGCCGCTTTTCATGCGCGGCTTCGCATGGCGTTGAAACAGTTTGAACGCGACCCCTCTTTTAAGGGAGATATCATTCTCATCGAACCGCGACCAGATGACGTCGATTTTTTTATGCTCAATCCTTTTTCGTTACGACATTCTGTCAAAGCCGCGCAGCTCGGATTTACTTCAGTTCGCAATTCGATCGAAGAAAAATTTGAAGAGGTGAAAAAAATATTTGCGTCGTATGGCATTAAGATGAGCCGCGCGCGCGTGAATCGAGAATATGATCTGTTGAAAAGCAGATCAGCTGACGATGACAAAGTGCGAAAAGTATTAGAAGAAAGAAAATGATGAAGTCATACATGCTTGCCATTGCTTCCGGAATTCTGTTCTGGCTCGGATTTGCCGGTTTTCTTCATCCTGCTCTTTCATGGTTTGCTCTGGTTCCACTGCTTTTTGCACTCGAAAAGAAAACTCCCAAAACATCTCTTCTTCTGGGTTGGCTTGCGGGTCTCACAGCGCACATGATTGCGTATTACTGGATTCTCCACACCTTACGCGTTTTTGGCGAATTGAATCTCGCGGCCTCGTCTTTTGTGCATCTTCTTCTCTGTCTTGAGCAATCTCTTCAATTCGGGGCTTTCGCCCTCTTCTTGTCGTGGATGAGACGACATTCTACAAAGCCTGATATGTCATCCCTGCGCAGGCAGGGATCTCATGAGATTCCCGCTTTCGCGGGAATGACTCAACAGTCATTACTTTTTTTAGTACCGGTTGCATGGGTTGCTTCAGAATTTTTGTGGCCGCAACTTTTCCCTTCATATTTTGGGAACTCGCAGTTTGAATGGATCCCTTTCATTCAGATTGCTGATATTACCGGCATCCTCGGTTTGTCCGCGGTTCTGGCGCTGGTAAATGCAGCGATCTTTCTTTTTCTTCAACATTTTTTTCGTACGAAAAAATTTCTGTGGAAACCTCTTGTCATCGCGTTTGGAATCGTAAGCGTTGTTCTTGGTTATGGTTATTTTCGCCTTCCCATGATTCAGAAAGAGATTGCAGCAGCTCCAACATTATCAGTGGGGATGGCGCAAACGAACATCGGCATGAAAGAACGGTTCGATGATCCGCAAGGCGCGTATCATCGTTATCTGTCGATGTCGCATCATTTGCAGGAGAGAGGCGTAAGCCTCATGGTTTGGCCTGAGACAGCACTGCTCGATCCTTCACTTCGTGAAGAAGAGAAAAAAATTCCAGAAGGACTTTTTGAAGGCATTCAGACGCCGCTTCTTTTTGGCGCCCACGTGGAGCGCCAGACAAAAGTGAAGCATCATGAATATAATGCAGCGGTTTTGATGAATGCTGATCGTTCCATTGCAGGTATCTATCGCAAACAAAAATTGCTGGCCTTTGGGGATTACATTCCATTGGGGACTCGTTTCCCGATTCTCTATGAGTGGATTCCGAATACAGGACGCTTTGAACCAGGTGATTCTGATATGCCGATTGTCTGGAACGGCATTTCGTTTGGAATGAGTATTTGTTACGAAGACATTCTTCCGCGTCTCGTTCGACGTGGAATGAAATATGCACCAGATCTGTTTGTGAATCTCACCAATGACAGTTGGTTTGGAGATACGCGCGAACCGATGATTCATTTAGCGCTTGCGACCTTTCGATCGGTGGAACAGCGGCGAGCGCTTGTGCGATCGACCAATACGGGCATTAGTGCGTTTGTCGATCCGACCGGAAAAATCGTTGCGCGTACAGAACAGTATCAGCCTGCATTGCTCATTCATCGCGTTCCGCTTCTCAAAGGAAAGACATTCTATATGATGTTTGGAGATTGGATCGGTTATCTCTCGCTTGCTCTCTTCGTTTATTTTCTTATCCGACGTAAACGCAGTTCTTACCAATAACTGACAGTTAGTTATTGGTAATGCTGCACTGCGGCTTGTGTTGGACTGATCTCTTTTTTAGAAAATATCATAAATGTCATCCTGAGTGTAACGAAGGATCCCGTGCACGAGATCCTTCACTTCGTTCAGGATGATATCTCAATTATGACACTGGGACACTGCACAACATTTCTTGCTTCAGTGCTGCTAAACGAAACTCCATCAACAACAGAGGACGTTCTTCTTGCGCATGTTGGACCAACAACTTCACCAGAAAACACACGTCCTCCCCCAGATGTGAACTGTTCTATTTACGGAGACACCTATAGCTGCACGGTAGACGATCACCAGCTCGCACGTATTCAAGAAAAAGCATTTGATCCCATTCAATGGGGAGTCGAGAGAAGTTTTTTCATGCTGTTTATTCGCAGTGAACAATTTCGCAATGATCTTGTCCGCTTGCTTCTGACATCTGAAAACATTGAACATGCGGTTGCTATCAGTATTCCAAATCTGCAATGTAAGTCAGGTTCTGAGAGAAGTACATATGGAGGAGCACGTGCAGATCATGAAGCACTTCGTAAAGAAGCTCGAGGTGAAGAGTTGACGGCAGCGCAGGCAAGAAAATTTGGTTTGATCGCCATCAATGAAGGGATTAAGGCCCATCCGCTTCCAAAACAGTTTGAGAATATAGAACAGAATCCATTCTATCTTTATATTCTCAATCGTTCCGAGTTCTATGATATCGCCGATAAAGGAAGCCCTGCCACATTTTTATTTGCTCTTGATGCACATGCGGCCGAGACATATGCGCTGATTCAGAATTTACAGTTGATTGAGAGTTTTACTGATCTTGATGGTGATGAATCTATTCCATGTAGCGTCGTAGATCAGAATATTTGTTCTTCTGGACGCGCTGCCTATCAAGAAGTGGACGTTGCCTTCAATTATGATCCGCAATCGGTCAGTTGCAATGCTTCGATTCAAAATATTGTTTCTGCAAATTATATGCTGCGAACATGTACCGTCCTTGGAAAGGATCATAAATTTACAACTTATCACAGTGCAAATTATAAATTTAACTCTGATTTTCGTGCTTTGGTGGATGTCACGGTTGATATTCAATCCGAAGCAGGTGTCGTTCGCGCGACGCAGACAATCGTGATCGGCGCTATTGCAGCGCAACTTGGTGGTTCCGTTGATGGCAAGATTGATAATGCAACTGGTCGTAAGATGGTCCACGGGGGAGAATCTGCACGAAGAAATGTCTATGCGCGTGAGAGAGCTGTGGTCCGCGCATCTGAAGCTGATCGCCAGCGAACTCCACGCTGTCGTCCCTTGACCCAAGAGTCGAAACCTGAAATGGTTTCGCAGTGACTGCCGAACAAAATACGTTCAATTTTGATATCCAATCTGAAGAAAGTAGGGGCGAACGGCGTTCGCCCTTGGGCGCACAGCCGTGCGCCCCTACAAAACAGTCGCCACCAATTCTCAGCATTACAGAACTCACCACAAACATTCGCGAAATTCTCGAAGGGACATTTACCGATATTTGGATTGTTGGAGAAGTGACAAACTTTCGCAATAATCGCACGAGTCGTCACTGGTATTTTGGATTGAAAGATGAAGGAAGCCAAATCAATGCGATCATGTTTAACGCTTCCAGTTTGAAACTGACGTTTCAGCTCGAAGATGGACTCGAAGTGATTTGTCATGGACGAGTCAATGTCTATCCTCCGCGCGGAAGTTATTCGATCATTATTGATCAGATTGAACCTAAAGGAGTTGGTGCGCTTCAGCTTGCGTTTGAGCAGCTGAAGAAAAAATTGCACGAAGAAGGACTCTTTGCCAAAGAGCGTAAAAAACCGATTCCTTTTCTTCCGAAAAAAGTCGGGGTGATCACCTCACCAACCGGCGCTGCGATTCGCGACATCATCCATGTGATGACACGACGCTTCCCAGGTATCAGTATTTTACTCTCTCCTGTCAAAGTTCAAGGAGAGGGTGCAGCGTTAGAGATTGCGCAGGCAATTCATCGGATGAATCAGCGTGATGATCTTGATGTCCTTATCGTCGGCCGCGGTGGTGGATCGCTTGAAGACTTGTGGGCCTTTAATGAAGAGCCAGTAGCGCGTGCGATTTTTGCTTCTCGCATTCCGATTATTTCCGCGGTCGGTCACGAAATCGATTTTACGATTGCGGACTTTGTGGCGGATGTCCGAGCTGCAACTCCATCCGCTGCAGCAGAGATGATTGTTCCGGTGAAAGCAGAGTTACAGGGACTTCTCATCGAACGGAAACGTCAACTGATGCTGGCATTACAACAAACACTCACGAGTCGTTTGAAGTCTGTGCAGGAAATGCAACGAAGACTCAAGGATCCGTCTCAGCGCTTTCCCGATCTTCTTCTGCGTATTGATGGTTTTCGTAGCCGAGCATCATATGCCATGGAAAATAAAATGGATCGCTGTCGTCAACATTTTCTCAAACTTCTCTCGAACCTCAATCATCTCTCGCCACTTGCCGTCTTATCAAAAGGATATGCAGTTGTTCAGAAAAGAGGGAGCAAAGCTTCCGTAAAATCGACTCAAGAAGTAACGATCAACGAAGAGCTCGATATTTTACTGCATGAGGGAAAGCTTGTTGCGGTGGTAAAGAGCACGAAGTAAAACCACAAAAAATTATTTTGTAAAAAAATACGATCGCAATTCTGCTTCAGAAATATACCGACATGCTTGTCGAAAAATGGCTCGCAATGTTCCTGATGCGATTTCTTTGTGGTTCGGAATTGTTAAAGTTTGTTTCTCTTGCTGAGCAGTAACACGTCGTAACTTGATATGACTTCCTTTTTGAGAATAGACCTCTTGCGTAACCCTGGGTGACACTCGTTGTCATTGCGAGCCCGAAGGGCGTGGCAATCTCCTCTGTTTACTCGGGAGATCGCCACGCTTCGCTCGCGATGACATCCAAGTGTATCTCTTTGAAAACAAAAACTTTATAGGCTGGATTCTATTGAGGTTATGCAAGAAGTCTAATGGATTTCAAAATCAAATTTTTGAAAAATAGTGATAAGTTCTTTTGTAGAGACATGCTTCAACTTAGGCGGCATGTGGGATTGGTTCCAGTTCGATGGTAACGAGGAGAGTTGGATGCGGCGCTAAATTAAATTCAGCCAGATTTTCACCTTCCAAATGAAGAGCAACCGCTTCTTGAAGATTTGAAACCACTTCATCGATAGTTTTCCCTTGGGTGACCACCGCAATTTCATGGCATTCAGCAATATAATGTCCATTTTCACGATGAATAAAAGCTTTGATGGTTTGATGCATAGTACCTCCAATTTGCATCATTATAGTAGCGGTTCTCAATAACTGAGGCAAATTCTATTTTATGAAGATTAACCATTCATCGGTGAGGTCACCATCTTTGCCATTTGATCAAACACGAACGACATGAATCTGCTTTTATCGCTGTTGGGCATTTCTTTAATCATCACTCCGGTTTCGTAACTGATGTTTGATATTTTTGTCTGCCACATCACTTCTGCTTCAGCGCGAATCGGAGGTTCGCCTTCTTTGAGTTCAATTTCGATTTCAAGCATGGTTCCGTTATCGAGAGGAGCCGGAGTCATAAGGCGCAGTCCGCCTAAACTGATGTCACTACTCATGGCAGCAATGGGATCGTCATCGTTGGTGTCTCTGGCTTTGCCGATGACGCGATAGCCGATGCCTAAAGCAAGGTCGAGCCGCGCATACTTTCGTCGTTCTGCTCCAGTAGTCATATCCGATCCTTTCGTTGAGGGTGTCATACATATGTGTCCCACTTTGTTTTATCAAGAAAATGCTTTTGACGGCCTCACGACCCTATAGTAGGGGGAGAGCATGAGCGCCAAAAAAGAAAACACTCCCTTTGAACATTTACTGACAGAGCTTGAAGGCATTGTACGAAAACTTGAGAGCGGAGAGTTGACTCTTGATGATTCGCTGGCTCACTTTGAAAAAGGGATTTCTCTTGCTCGCGCATGCGAAACCAAGCTCGAAGAAGCCAAAGGGACCATTGAGAAATTGATCGTCACCGCGTCAGGTGGAGAAAAAACGCTCCCTTTTGAATCTGAAAATGTTTGAGTGCAACATGGATCTCACCTCCTATCTTCAAGAACGAAAATCATTGATTGAAGCTGAGCTTACTCGTTCCCTGAAAGATTCGGAAATCCCGAAAACTCTTCGTCAAGCTATGACCTATAGCCTTGAAGCTGGCGGAAAGCGTCTTCGTCCGATTCTGACGCTTGCGGGAGCTGAAGCGGTGGGAGGGAGTCTCGAAAATGTTTTACCGATCGCTGTTGCTCTCGAGATGATTCATACTTTTTCTCTTATTCATGATGATTTGCCGGCGATGGATGACGATGATCTTCGTCGTGGGAAACCGACCAATCACAAAGTTTTTGGTGAAGCGGTTGCAATCTTAGCGGGCGATGCACTTTTGGCGGAAGCTTTTTTGATGATGACGAAGAGAAAAGATTCCATTCCTGCAGATCGTTTTATGGAAGTCATTCACGATATCGCCATCGCATCAGGCGCGCGTGGGATGACCGGCGGTCAAGTGATCGACATGGAAGCCACAGGTCACGAGATTTCTGAACAGAGTGTGGAAGCGATCCATCGTCATAAAACAGGAAAACTTTTAACGGTTTCTGTTGTTGTTGGCGCAAAACTTTCTGGCGCTTCGTCATTGCATCTCAATGCGCTTCAGAAATATGGCGAAGCCATTGGGCTCGCTTTTCAAATTGCGGATGACATTCTCGATCTCGAAGGGACTGAAGAAGAGATTGGAAAAGATGTGAGAAGTGATGTGAGTAACGCAAAGGCGACGTATCCCTCTATTTTTGGTCTTGAAGGTGCACGCGCAAAAGCAAAAAAACTTGTAGATGATGCAATCGGTGCTCTTGAAACTTTTGATGAGCGTGCAGAACCCCTCAGGCTTCTCGCACATTATATTATTGAGAGGCGTAAGTGAATCGAGACCGTGGACCAAACTGACAAGGATTTTCTCGCAGGGGGCCTTTGACTGAGGCGCGTCGATGCAAATCTAAAAGATCGCGCCGACGGAAACAGAAGACGCGAGGAGCAGAACCGCAGCGTCTGTACCCCGAGAGAAAATGCGAAGTCAGTTTGGTTCGGAAATAAAAACATGACACCTGACGATATCAAAAGTTTTTTTGCCGACGAAGATGATCTTCACAAAGAAGACTATTTTTTTCTCACCTATTGGTTTGAAACAAAACTAGATCCTCAAATACAAGCAGCATCGCTCTGTGCGGAGATGTCGACCGCGCAGTGGACATGGAAGAATCAAAACCGCGATCTTCGATTAAAGCATGCTGCAAAAGTGGTGCACTTAGAGATCCTAGAAAAGGCCGCAGGCCCGTCGTTTCGGTCGTCGTTTTCAAAGGGAGATTCTTTTACGCGATGCCTTGTTCGCATTGCCTATCCTCGATTGAATTTTGAAGATGGACTTCCAAATCTTTTGACGGCAGTTGCAGGGGAAGGGCCGTTTTTTTGTTCTGGAATTACATCTTTGAAACTTCTCGATATTGAATTTCCAGAAAGTTATCTCCAACATTTTTCTGGGCCCCGTTTTGGGATTGATGGATTACGGGGCTTCCTTAATATTTATCACCGTCCTCTTTTTTTGGGAGTGGTGAAACCAAATATCGGTCTTACTCCCGAGGAATTTTCAGAGGTCGCTTATTCGTCGTGGCTTGGCGGTCTGGATATTGCCAAGGATGATGAAATGCTCGGCGATGCTGAGTGGTCTCCATTAGAGACGCGTTGTCGTCTTGTGGGAAGAAAGCGGAAAGAAGCTGAGGAAAAAACAGGAACATCGAAGATGTATCTTGCCAATATCACAGACGAAGTTGATCGTCTCTGTAAGCTCCACGATATCGCAGTTCGAGAAGGAGCAAATGCTGTCATGGTGAACTGCATGACGATCGGACTCTCAGCTGTTCGCATGCTTGCTCGACATGCGGCGGTCCCTGTCGTTGGCCACTTTGTCTTTACCGCTGCTTTCTCTCGTCTCCCGTTTTTTGGAGTGTCGAGTGTCGTGATCACAAAGCTTCAGAGGCTTTGCGGGTGCGATCTCATTATCATGCCTGGTTTTGGTGCGCGCATGTTTACGGAAGAGGAAGAGGTCTTAGATAATGTTGATGCGTGTGTTGAAAGCTTTGGTCATGTGAAACGTTCACTTCCAATGCCGGCAGGAAGTGATTGGGCGGGGACGCTTCAATCTGTCTCTGAAAAGATGCGCAATATCGATTTTGGGTTTGGATGTGGTCGCGGTGTTTTCGCGCATCCTTCAGGACCTGAAGCAGGAGCCCAAAGTTTGCATCAAGCGTGGGACGCTATTGTCGAAAAGATTCCACTGGAAGTCTATGCAGAGGATCACCGCGAACTCAAGGAAGCGATCGCTGCCTTTGGTCAGGAAAGGGCGCAGCCCCTGAAGCCATTTATTTCAAAAATTTAGAACATCCTCAATTGTTTATGATGAAATAACAGGCTCAATGACAGACCGCAGAGTTGGCTCACCGATTTCTTCGATTTCATATCGCACCCGCAAACAAGGTTTTTTCAGTTTGATCACGCGCAGCAAATCGATCGGACTTCCGTTGAGCACCATGTCGCAAGGGGTATTGTTGATCGATGTTTCAAGATCGCGAAGTTGTTTCTCGTAGTACCCGAGCGCTGGAATTACTTTTTCGAGGTTTGGATATTTAATGTACGCCTCGCGAATAGAACCAACAGCATAGGTTCGTGGGTCGACGATTTCCGCAGCGCCGTAGCGACCAGCAGCAACAACCGCGGCGCCAAAGCCCATGCCGCCATGAGTGACGGTTGGACCATCTTCAATGCAGAGAACACGAGCGCCCCGAATTTCTTCGGGATCGTCGACTACGATTTTGGAATCCCCTTTGATCACCTTTGCGTCTGCATTGAATTGTTTGATATTGTTCATGACGAGATCAAGTTGTTCGACACTGGCTTCATGATATTTATTAATGACAATGACATCAGCCGTCAGAAAATTTGTTTCTCCTGGATGATACGTTCGCTCATGACCAGCACGAAGTGGATCCACGACCACAATTTCAAGATCTGAATTGAGAAACGGCGTGTCGTTATTCCCCCCATCCCACACCAGCACATCAGCCTCTTTTTCTGCTTCACGGGTGATCCGTTCGTAATCGATGCCAGCATAAATCACGAGTCCTTGATCAATATAGGGTTCAAACTCTTCTCGTTCTTCAATCGTGCAATCGTATTTATCGAGATCGCTGTAGAGCGCAAATCGTTGCATGGCCTGCTTTTCCAGATCGCCATAAGGCATGGGGTGACGAATCGCGACGACACGTTTCCCCATCTCTTTGAGAGTGGTGAGAACTTTACGCGATGTTTGGCTTTTGCCAGATCCGGTGCGAACGGCACAGACAGAAACGACGGGAATATGAGCTTTTACTTGCGTTTTTTGTGGAGCGATCAACGTAAAACTTGCACCTGCAGCGAGCACCTCTGAGCCTTTTTGCATGACATATTCATGAGAGACATCACTGTACGAAAAATAAACTTGGGCAACGCGGTGTTCTCGAATCAAACGTGAGAGATCTTTTTCTGGATAAATCGGAATCCCTTTTGGGTAGAGTGATCCTGCAAGCGAGGGGGGATAGACTCGATCCGCAATTTTGGGAATTTGGGTGGCGGTAAAAGCAACGACATTGTGTTTTTCACTGTTTCGAAAAAAAGTATTGAAATTGTGAAAGTCGCGTCCTGCGGCGCCCATGATGATGACCGGTTTTCGCTCTTGCATAGAGAATCCTTTGTTTGTCATCCTCGCGTAGGCGGGGATCTCTTGAATTTCATGGGATTCCCGCTTTCGCGGGAATGACATAAGTTTTCTTCCTCTATCAGGGCAGCCGCAAGAGATCAAGTTGTGTGGATTTAAAAAAGTGCCGAACTTTTGAGAGGTTAGAGCTGAAATATATCTCGCAACCTTTTGAGGGAAAGTTCGATAAATCACTCAAAGCAGGTCTATACAAAGTTTTTTCCCCATGTTAGGCAAGTTTTCGGAGGTTTTATGTTTGCAGTCGGTGATTCCGGTAAAGTGACCGTAAGTCATGTGAGAATTTTCATTCCTCTCCCATCTCAAAGCAATGCGGTTTCAAGAACTCCATCATTAGAGGAAGAGCAACCAGGATTTTTTCAAAAAGCGGCAACATTGTTGAAACAAGGATTTGCAAATATTGGAAATGCCCATGTTGCTCAAGGAGAAGCATTTGAAAATCCTGAGTTTCGACGAGCATATGCCAAAGGACTTCTTGCACCTTTTAAAATAGTAATAGGTGCGGGAACGGCAAGCACAGGATGTTCATGCGGTGATGAAATCGTTACTCCAGCTCCAGAATCACCCGATAGCGGAGTGTTTCCAGATGCAATGCCACCACCGCCACCAGATGCTGGTCAACCCGATGGCGGTGTTAACGCAGATGCTACTCCCGGTATGGATGCAGCTCCGGTTGATGGTGGCATCGAATGCGATCCTCGTCATTTTACAGACGCGGGAATGCTTCCTCGACAATGTGATTTTGATCACGACGGTATTCTCAACCAAGAAGACAATTGTCCTCGTAACTGGAATGAGCGACAGATTGATACGAATGGAAATGGTTTGGGAGATCCTTGCGATCCGCAGCCAAATCTTCCCGGTATTATTGTTGATGCTTTTATTGTCGGGGATATCAATGACAAAAGTCGAGTTGCCGTCATGCTTTTTGTGCAAGGTGCTCTTCTCGTGGTTCGTGATAATCCGAGTAACGCTGTTCAAAAATGTGTCTCCACGGGAGGACGAGGAATATTGTGTTCCACACAAGGAGCACGTATCCCTCCCGATCCTATTCGAAACGGAACACATGCACGGCCTCAGTCAGGGTTTTCATTCGATACGAATAATATATTTATTACAGAACCGACCAGATGTGACCCTGGTCAACGTGTCCCAGCCTGTTTTGACCCAAATGATGTCGATGGAACCGGTCCAGCAAGAATTTTTATCACAGACAATGAGGCAAATGCGATTCAAAATGGATCAATGCTTCAAGGTCAGCGCGCTGGAGAACCATTACCATCAGAAGTGACATTGCATATTTCCGGAGGTGGCCCAGCTCTTGAGCAAAACTTAGCTGCTTGGGGTGGTTATGCTCTCTCTGGTGAACCTGGGGATCAAACGGGATGGATTCTTGCAAGTGGATTTTCAATGAGCGCTTTTCGGGGATCGGTTTTGATTCCATTCGGGATTTTGACGCCGGGACCGCGAGGGAATCCATCAGGAATTGACATGTATGACGTTCCCCCATTTACCCGTGGAGTTGGACCAATAGCGCTTAGCTCACCGCAAAATCTTGAGCGCGATGGGTCCAGTATTCAAGTTCGGCCTCTTCCAGGAACAACGGAACAAAAGATGTATGTTCTGATGAGCAAAAAAGCAGTTCCAACCGGAGGATCAAGTCTTTTACGTGTCGATCCGCGGCAAGGAGTAGAACAACGTATTTCATTGCTTGGGACGTCTATTGATACTCCAAATGCTCTTCAGATGGATGCCGACGGAGATGTAGCGCTTGTGCCACTTGATGCGCAATCAAATAACAGCGTTCCAACGCTTTCACAGGTTCAATTTTCGGGAACCGGAACAACGACGACGTATGCTGTAAATCCAGTCTATCTTGCTGGTTCAGGGCTTGACGAAGAGCTTCGGGTTCAGGGAAAAATTCTGGATCATATAATGTCATATGGAAATGATTTTTTAATTGAAAGCCAAGGAGAAGGTCAGAAAGTTCCTGGTTATGTCATTGCTCTGAATTTATCGACGTTGACGGCAATGCTTCGTGAGAAGGTCGGTATCGATCCTCATCGTCTGGCAGTGGATTCTGCAACTGATATGATGGCAGTGGCGCATATGGGTTCAACATTGGATATTCGAACTTCAACGACTCCAGGACATTTGATCGGTCGTCCGCATGGAGATCTTTCTGATGGTATCCCAGGAGTCACGATCATCAATCCAGCAGATGCGCTGGGCCGTTAGTTCAAACGTTGACATTCGTGAGCCACATGCTAGCTCGTGTGCATGCAATCGCTGACACTTTCTGCTCCTGCAAAAATAAATACACATCTTCGAATTGTTGGACAACGTGATGATGGTTACCATCTCTTGCAGATGGTGATGGTCAAACTTTCCTTGTCAGATCGCATTACGGTGAGCACAATTTCTCAAGGCATTGAATTTGAAATTGAAGGATCTCAAGATGAAGGGATGAAGGGCGACAAAAATCTCGTCGTTCGTGCGGCCAAAGCATTTTGCGAAATGATAGGGACGAAGCAAGGTGTTCGCATTCATCTTCAGAAAAATATTCCTCTCGGTGCAGGTTTAGCGGGAGGCTCGAGTGATGCCGCAGCAATTCTCCGAGCTCTGAATCAACTATGGAATGTCGGAATGATTTCCGATGAGCTTGCGCGGATTGGTGTTAAACTGGGCGCCGATGTCCCTTTTTTTTGCTATGAAGGAGCAGCTTTTGTGGAAGGAATTGGAGAGAAAGTGGACATCATTCAAAATTTTCCAAAACTTTTTCTCTTACTTTTAAATCCAGGTTTTTCCGTTTCAACTCACCGTATGTTTCAAGTCTTTGATGAAGGTGTAGCTTCGGGGCATTTCCAATTGACACCAAAATGGTCGAATGATAGGTTCCGGCGGCTTTTTAAAGGATTTGAAGAGGTTACAGCCTTTCTTCAGAACGATTTGGAGAAAGTGACCCTCACGGCTCATCCCGAAATCGAAACGATGAAATCGTATCTCGTCACATCTGGAGCAGAAGGGGTGTTGATGTCGGGAAGTGGGCCGACCGTTTTTGGACTT
The DNA here is from genome assembly GCA_001798185.1 of Deltaproteobacteria bacterium RIFCSPHIGHO2_02_FULL_44_16. Taxonomy (NCBI): domain Bacteria; class Deltaproteobacteria; species Deltaproteobacteria bacterium RIFCSPHIGHO2_02_FULL_44_16. The sequence goes on from MGRM01000010.1 coordinate 21,036, forward strand.
TTTTCTGATCGAAAACAGCGCGATCAGGTTGAAAAGAGGGCTTTGCAGGAACATCGCTGGCAGGTTTTTGCAACGGAAAGTGTTTCATGAACATTACCGATGTTCATATTTTTCCGGTGAATGAAGGAAAATTGAAAGCATTTGCAACGATTACGATTGATGGATCGTTTGTGATTCGAGATGTAAAAGTCATTGAAGGGCATAAAGGATTATTTATTGCCATGCCCTCAAAACAACGCAAAGATGGCACGTTTCGCGACATTGTTCATCCGATTGATGATCGCATTCGCGACGCGATAACTGAAAAAATTTTGGCAGCTTATAAACAAACAGTGGTTACTTAAAACTTGTGGAAGACTGGTGAGAAAGTGCTAGATCCGAGGCAGTCAGAGGAGACCAACCGAGACGTACTGAGAAGTACGTCGCAGGTTGTGTCGACGATGACAACGAAGGAGATAGCGCTTTATCGCCAGCCGACAGATTGGGGCGTCGACAAGCGGTAAGTCTCCAGGCTTTGGACCTGGCATTCGGAGGTTCGAATCCTCCCGCCCCAGCATAACGAAGAAGGAATATTATGTCCCTTTTTGGAAGTAACACATCGTTGAAGTTGTTTTCAGGAAACGCAAATCGACCTCTTGCAGAGGCGATTGCCCGTTTTTTGAAGATGCGTTTGTCGGAAGGAAAAGTTTCGCATTTTAGTGATGGCGAAACGTGGGTGGAGATTGATGATAATGTTCGCGGTGCCGACGTTTTTGTCATTCAGCCAACGTCTCCTCCGGTCAACGAACATTTGATGGAGCTTCTCATTATTATCGATGCGCTTCGACGAGCTTCTGCAGATCGTATTACTGCTGTCATTCCTTATTATGGATATGCGCGCCAAGACCGAAAAGTAAGTCCACGGACACCGATTAGTTCCAAACTTGTTGCGGATCTCATTACAGCAGCCGGAGCTCATCGTGTGTTGACGATGGATCTTCATGCAGGGCAAATTCAAGGTTTCTTTAATATTCCAGTCGATCATCTTTTTGCAAAGCCAGTTTTGATTGATTATTTAAAGAAACAATTTCCAGACAACTTTGTGGTGATTGCACCCGATGCTGGTGGTGCAGAGCGGGCGCGTTCGTTTGCAAAGATGCTCAACTCTCCCATGGCGCTCATTGATAAACGTCGGGTGCGCCCAAATGAAAACGAAGTGATGAATATTATTGGCGAGGTGAAGGGGATGAAAGCGGTGATCGTCGATGATATTGTCGATACAGCCGGAACCATGATTAAAGCTGCAGAGGCTCTTTTGCAGAAGGGTGCGACAGAAATTCATGCATGCTGTGTGCATCCGGTTTTTTCTGGCCCAGCGATTCCTCGTTTGACAGAGTCACTGATCAAGTCGATGGTTGTGACCGATACGATTTTACTGCGCGACGATGCGCGTCACTGTGAAAAGATTCAGGTGTTATCAGTTGCCGAATTACTCGGCGAAGCGATTCGACGGATTCACAATGCTGATTCCGTTTCTTCGCTTTTTGTTTAATTTTTTTTGGAGGTTTGTATGGAACGTCTTGTCCTTGAAGCAACAACGCGTGCTGTTGGAAAAGGAGTGGCACGTAAAATCAGAGCGGCTGGCAATATTCCTGCTGTTCTTTATGGAAGAAAGAATGAACCGGTTGCTTTGTCGGTTCATGGTCGCGCTTTCGAAAAAGTGACTAAAGCTTCTCCAGATTTAACGGCGATCATTGATCTGACGATCGATGGAAAAGAGAAATTTTCCGCGCTGATTCGTGATTATCAAGCAGATGTGATTCGACGTCATTTTACGCATCTCGATTTTCAAGCGATTGATCTCACCGAGAAACTTGATCTTGAAGTTCCCGTTCATCTGATTGGCTTGCCTATTGGAGTCAAAGATGAAGGTGGTGTGCTTGAACAATTGCGACGTAAGATTCATATTCGAGTATTGCCCACGAATATTCCAAAACACATTGAAGTTGATGTGAGCAATTTGAAAATTGGTCAGAGTGTTCATGCTGATGAAGTGAAGCTTCCTGAGGGAGTTGAGTTCCCTCATGTGACTAATTACACCATTGCCGCGGTGGTTGCTCCTCAGAAAGAAGAAGTGGCTGCAGCGCCAGTCGCTGCTGTTGAAGGCGCTGCTGCAACTCCGGCTGAAGGCGCTGCTCCATCTGCTGAAGCTGAGAAGGGTGCCAAGGCTGGCGGTGAAAAGGCTGAGAAAAAAGGGTGAAGCTCTTCGTTGGCCTTGGAAATCCAGGAAAGAAGTATGCATTGCAGCGTCACAATGTTGGATTTTGGATTCTCGATCAATTTGCTGCTGATCATGGAATGACGTTTCAGAAAAAAGATTTTAAGGGAAGAGTTGCAAAGGAGAAAATAGGAAAGGACGAAGTCCTTTTGTTAAAACCAGAAACATTTATGAATCTTTCTGGAGCGAGTGTTCGGGAAGCGGCTTCTTTTTATCGTGTTGCACTTCAGGATATTGTTGTTGTGCATGACGATTTAGATATTGAACGAGGCGTCATTCGATTTGCGACGAACCGTGGACCAGCGGGGAATAACGGTGTTGCCTCTATTATCGAGACTCTTGGGACCAAAGAATTTTGTAGACTCCGATTCGGAATTGGTCGACCAGGGAAAGAGTGGGACCCAGCAGATTATGTTCTGAGCCCCTTTTTACCTGAGGAGCAGCCGGAAATTGAGGCAGGAGTAAAAAAAGCGAGTAAGGCCCTTGCAATGTTTCTTGAAAAGGGTTTAAGTTTTGTGCAACAAGAGTACCACTAACTACTCCTTGGTTTCGGATAAGCCGAAGCCTTGATACCCATAAGGAGATTGTATGAGAGAGTACGAAACAGTTTATATTGCCAGTCCAGAACTTTCACAGACGCAAGTCGCGGCACTCAATCAACGGATTCACGACATCATTGAAAAACAGGGAGGCCGTCTCTTTTATGCTCGAGATATGGGGATGCGAACACTCGCCTATCCGATTCAAAAGTCAAAAAAGGGAATTTATACATGTCTCGATTATGCGGCTCAAGGAGATGTGGTGTCCCAAATTGAACGCGTGTTGCGACTCGATGAAACGATTTTACGTTTTTTAACGGTCTTGAAACAAGACGAGATTGACGTTGAAGCGCGTGCTGCTGAAATCATTGCGCGTGGAGAAGGGGAGTCGGCACCGCAAACTTCGACCGATTTTCAATTTGAACCTGAATCTTCAATACCTGAGGAGGATGAATGAATAGTTTTCGAGGAAAAAAGAAAAAAACTCGCCTCATCACCAAGAAACGTCCCTGTCGTTTTTGCATCGATCGAAAAATACCGATTGATTATAAAGATGCCAAAGCGCTTTCTTCTTTTATGACGGAACGTGGACGACTCATTCCATGTCGCATTTCAGGAAATTGTGCGAAACACCAACGTGAAGTGACGTTTGCGGTGAAGCGAGCACGTATCTTAGCGCTTATTCCATTTTCTGCGACACAGATCGAGACGAATTAATCCTATGAGTGTGAAGCTTCGAGCAGCCGCGATCTGGGGATTCCTGTCGGTCCTTTTTTACGTGAGCGGTCTTTTGACATTGCTTACGCCGCTTCCTCTTTTTTATGTTGCTCTCACCAAGGGAAAGGGGGCAGCAACTTCGGTTCTTCTCAGCGCACTTCTTTCCCTTTTTTCCCTTACGAACTTTGTTTTTCCTTTGCTTTCACATCACGACACTCCTCTCTCTTCTCTTTTTTTTGCGCTCGGACATTATATCTTTTTTGCCACGATTGGAATTGTTCTCGCCTTTGGAGTTGAGCAGAAATATTCCCTGAGTCGTTGGATTGGAACTGCCTGTTTCTCTTCGATGATCGTTGCGATTGTTTTTGCAGCGCTCATGCATTTCTCAGGAATGGTTTCTCTTGTTGATGAGCTTCGAAGCGTTCTGTTTCAAGTTCTTGATCAACTTATTGCAGCCGGAAAAGTGTCAGGAAATAATGAAATCCAACTTCGTTATCTGGAGGAACGACGCGAAGAAATTGCGCAGTTTGTATTTTATATGGCTCCAGCTCTGCTTTTCGTCATTTCGATGCTCACGACGGTGATGAATGCATTACTGGGTCGCTCTTTTATGACCTCACGCCATCAGCAAATTGTGATTTTACGAGGTTTTTCTCGTTATCGCCTTCCAGATATCGCTATTTGGGGCATTATCGCTGGTGGGGTTGCTTTTTTTCTCGACACTTATATAGTTCACGCCACGTGGCTTCAAGTGATTGCTCTGAATGTGCTTTTATGTTTGTGCCTCCTTTTTTTTCTGCAAGGATTTTCAGTTGCCGTGTTTTTTGTGCAAGGTTTTCGGTTGCCGTTTTTACGTACGATTTTTTATGTTGTTTTCATTTTATTTCTTCACACACTCGGGCTTCTTCTTCTAGGTTTAGGAATTGCTGATGTGTGGGGACATTTTCGAGAGAAGCGTCTGACACGTCCTAGTTAAAGAAGGAGGAAAAAATGCAGGTTATTTTACAAGAAGATGTTCCAGATTTAGGGAAAGCAGGGGAAATTGTGACGGTCCGAAGTGGCTTTGGTCGTAATTTTCTGTTGCCGAAGAAAAAAGCATTACTTGCGAATTCAGAGAATGTGAAAGAACTTGAGCATCAAAAAAGAATTGCTTTGGCCAAGCGAGAAAAACAAAAGGAAGCTGCGCTTGGGCTTGCAAAAAAGATCGAAGCTCTCCCAGTGCAGTTAACTCGTGAAGTAGGCGAAGAAGAAAAGATGTTTGGTTCCGTCACGGTCAAAGATATTGCCGAGGCATTGAACGCGAAGGGAGTTGAGGTCGATCGCAGAAACCTTCAACTTCATGAACCGATTCGACAGCTCGGAAATTTTGAAATTCCTTTGAAGATCCATACAGAAGTGACTGCCATCGTCAAAGTGTCTGTTCTAAAAAAATAGACATTCTACTGTAAGACAGCTCTTGGTGTACGAACATGTCAGATGTCGAGAAATTCAAAATTCCGCCTCAGAATATTGAGGCGGAACAGGCTGTGTTGGGGGCGATGCTTCTCGACAATGAATCGATTCACAGAGCGATTGAACTTGTTCAACCACTTGACTTTTATCGCGAAACTCATCGTCATATCTATGAAGCTATTTTAAGTCTCTATCAGAGAAATGAACCCGCTGATCTGGTGACGCTTACAAGTGAACTCAAAAACAAAAAACTTTTAGAAAGCATTGGGGGCGCAACATTTATTGCAACTCTTGTCGATGCCGTGCCGACCGCAGCAAATATCGTTCCCTATTGTCGTATTATTCACGAAAAAGCGATTGTCAGACGCCTGATTGAAGGGGCAACCAAAATTGTTTCTCAGGGATATGATCATCACGGAGATACAGACGAATTTTTAGATCGTGCAGAGCAGATGATTTTTGATGTTGCGGAACGTCGTGCTAAACAAGGCTTTTCCCCGGTCAAAGAAATTGTGAAAGATAGTTTTAAAGCCATTGAGCAGCTGTATGAAAAAAGAGAACTGATTACGGGATTGCCCACGGGATTTAAAGAACTCGATCGTCTGACAGCAGGTTTTCAACGATCGGATTTAATCATTATCGCTGGTCGTCCTTCGATGGGAAAGACCGCTTTTGCTTTAAATATTGTGGAGTCTGCGGCCATTGATACTCATAAAATCTGCGCTGTTTTTTCTCTGGAAATGTCAAAAGAACAGCTGGTTCAGCGCATGCTTTGTTCGCGAGCTCTTGTCGATGCTTCAAAGCTCCGAGGTGGTTTTCTGGCTGAAAGCGATTGGCCGAAACTGACGCGAGCTGCAGGTCTTCTTTCAGAAGCTTCTATTTTTATTGATGATACACCGGCGCTCACGGTCCTCGAAGTGCGTGCAAAGGCAAGACGTCTCCAACGCGAACATGGCATCGACATGATCATCGTCGATTATTTGCAGTTAATGCGAGGAGTAGGACGAGTTGAAAGTCGTGAACGTGAAATTTCAGAAATTAGTCGTTCTTTGAAGGCGCTCGCAAAAGAGGTCAATGTTCCGGTGATTGCGCTTTCACAGCTCAATCGTGGTGTTGAATCCCGTCAAGATAAACGGCCGCAGCTCTCTGATCTTCGGGAGAGCGGTTCCATTGAGCAAGATGCTGATGTCGTTGCTTTTATCTATCGAGACGAGATGTATAATCCTGATAGTCCCGATGCGGGGAAAGCAGAAATTATTATCGGCAAACAACGCAATGGCCCCACTGGTCGTGTCATGCTTGCATTCCGAAGTCACTTAACTCGATTTGATAATTTTGAACGAGGAGTGGATGCTCCTTCATCTCCTGCTCATTATCAGAAAGAGGATCTTTCCGCAGAAAGTGATCAACCACCGTTTTAAGTTAGAAGCCGAAAGTGAGTTGGCTGTTAAGACGATAACTTCCTTTTGCGCGCGTCACTTCTCCCAGTTCTTCGCCATAGAAAGCCACATGAAGAGCGACGACCGGAAACTCAAGTGAACCGCCTGTCGCAAAGTATCCTTGGTTTGTGCCAAGTCGAAGAGACGATTTAATTTTTGCAAACTCTGGAAACTTGACTTCTGTGCCAGCATGAAGTTTTTTCAGAAAAGTTTGTTTTCGATTTGTTTCACGGACATCTGCTAAAACGGCAAATTCAAATTTTCCTACTTTTGGAAAAACTCCAGCGCCAGCAGAGACTGACATCGGAGAATTTGGCGCGCGTCCCGTGAAACGAGTATCCGCGACATCCTGAATTGTCACTGCCACCGTTGGACGAAGCGATTCCTGCCAGATCGGCAGAACATATTTTGAACCGAAATCAATACCGACACCAAATCCTTTTTCCCAATTTGCATATTTAAAAGTTGTTCCTAAATTTTCCGTTAAGATATCGCTTTGAGTAATTTGTTCTTCAATGCCGACTTTGTAGAGAACTTTCAGGTTTGCTCCCACTTGCAATGTGTCATCGAAAAAAGAAGCGGCACTTCCACCAACAATGCCGACAACATTATCTGTTCGGGTTTCGAAGTTCGGGAAAGCTCGGTTGCGGAGTGAAAAGCTTCCGCGGCTGTCCATAATCAAGCCTGCTGAATAATATTTATGCCGGATATGAAAGAGAGGAAGTCCCACGCCAAAATGATGAAATTGACCTGCGTGCGATTGTGTAAACGCATCAAAGGTATCAATTTTTTGAGAATCCGTTTTATCTTTGAGATCCTTATTCAGATCAAAAATATCTTGGATCATGCTATAGAAACCGGTGTTAAATTCAGCCTGTGGATTTACAAAAAGCATGTGATGTTTTTTTTCGTAATCATTGATGGCTGCGGGATTATAAAACTGAGCATTATAATCGGTTCCTGGCATAGCGAGGAAGGCATTCCCCATACCAAGAGGACGAGTTCCTCGCATGACGGTCGGAAATTCGGTGCCGATGCCAGTATCTTCAGCAAACACAGTTTCCGATATTCCGAGCAGCGATATCAAAAAAAGAGATAAACTGAATCGCAACAGAAACAAAGATGGTTTCATAGATGCCCCCACTTAGTTGGATGTAAGCGTTGTATCGGTTGCACTATTGCAAGATGAAAAATCGAAACTTGCGCAAGACGCAACCGTTCCTGATTGGAATGTGAGTCCCGTTGTCGAAGCGCTTAACTGACAGAGGTTTAAATCCTGAAGCGCCGTAAGATCAATACCCGAAGCTGCTGCGGTTACATTTCGAAGGACACAATAGTTTTTACGTAAATTGGTGACCAGCACGTCACCTGATTCCATCCCGCCATTGATCAAGTGATTGTCCACATTGATAAAATCTGTTTGGGTATCATCTCGATGCGTGGTTGTAATATCTGTGGTGGTAATCGTTCCATCAAGCGTTTGCTGAGCCGTCAATGAAGAAAGCGCAAAAGATTCAATGGCCTCAAGAATGCCGAGTTGAAACTGCTGATCCTTAAAGAGAACATGGGTGGTTGCTGGTTGCGTCAACGTGGTGCCAAGAGCGACGATAGCATTTCGCACATCAGTGAGGCCAGTTCCAGAGGTGATCGTATTTGCAAGAGCATCGTGAACGACGTTAAAAATACTTTCCGTATTTCCAGATTCAGAGATATCGGCCGAAATGGCAAGGATATTGACTCCTGCGCGCCCTGCATAGGCTGAAGAGAGAAGAAGAGCTGCTTCGACATTGGTTGCATCGGCAGTCAAGGCATCATTGGATTTGGTAATCGCCGTTGCCCAGTCACCCTTATCCAAAGCAAATTGAGCCTCTTCAAGTTGTTCATCAGTTCCAGCAGCGCATGAAATGAGTGTTGCAAAAAGAACAATGTAAAGAAATTGTTTCATGAAATCCCCCTCTTTAAGAATCTCAATTTAATTTTGAATAGATTCTTTTTTATGCCTCAAAAGAGAGAAGGTCAATTCAATTCTGTTTAATAATGCACGCCGAAAAAAAACATGGCTGAAAAATTTGGTTGAAAACCTCCGTCATAAATAAGCTGATTGCTCAGAGATGGAGAAGCATTCTCCAAGTTTTGTCGCGCACTTTCTGCAAAGAGAAAATCTTCTCGCAGATCGAGTCCAAAGGAGAGATATTTGTGGTAGAGAAACGAAACACCAGCAGTAAGAGAAGGACCAAAGGCAAACGTGCTCACGGTCTGATCTTGAGACAACGTATTTCCGGGAAGAACAAGAATGCGATTTGTAGCTCCGACTTTGAGATGGGGCAAAATGTGAACATACTTAAAATCAGCCAGGGCATCAAAGATAAAACTGTACCGTCCATTCACCGTGGTCAGGACAATATGCTCTCTTCTGCCGACATTAAAATCGGTGGAATAAAGGCCCCCGAGTTCCATGGCGAATGGATCAGAGATGTTCCAACCAAAAAGAAAACCGAATGCCCCCTCAAAATCACGTCCCACATCATTTCCAGCTTGTTCGTCATGATCATTATTGGCCTGTAAAAGACCGGCTTCAAGAGCGAGATAAGGTCCTTTGTGAAAACCTTTCAGAGGCCTTGCAAAGGCAAGGAAGGGATGACAAAGGAACGTGACGAAAAGAAGAAAAAGAAATTTTTTCATAAGGTCATCTCAAAAGCGGCCTGTCTGCTTGACCATCACGCGCGCGGTCCAGTTGGTCCGTGCTGATGATGGTCTGCACAGCGGCCGCTTTCAAAAGATGTTTTTGAACACATGAAACTTCTCATTGCAACGCGAAATCCAGGAAAGCTTCGGGAACTTCAGAAAGCATTTGGCGATCTTGAAATAGAAATTGTTTCGCTCGAGACATATCCAGATCTTCCTGATGTCGATGAAACAGAAGTCAGTTTTCTTGCGAATGCTCGCAAGAAAGCGGAACATTTTCTTTCAACAGAATGTTTTGTCTTGGCCGATGACTCTGGCATTTGTGTCGATGTACTTGATGGTGCGCCTGGGGTCCATTCCGCACGATGGGCAAATGCGTATGGTGATCAGGATGCGAATAACCAAAAACTTCTCCAAGAACTTCGTGAACATCAAAATCGAAAAGCGCACTTCACCTGCGCTCTTGTCCTCATGGCACCAGATGGAAGAGTTTGGGAAGTTGAAGGGAAATGCGAGGGGGAAATTGCTCATGAGGTGAAAGGGAAACACGGCTTTGGCTATGATCCGATTTTTTATCTTCCGGATAAAGATTGCACCATGGCTGAATTGACGCCAGAGGAGAAATTTGAGGTGAGCCATCGGGGAGAGGCGATTCGGAAGATTCGTGAGATTTTGGTTGAGGTTTTGAAGCCCACCGATTAAGAACGGTTTTCCCGATATTCGATATACGAAGAACGAAATTTGGCGGCATCTTCGTTCACGTTTTTCGTTTTTCGGGAATTTGGCTGCCGCCAAATTTTCGGGGTGTAGCTCAGCATGGCTAGAGCGCTGCGTTTGGGACGCAGAAGTCGCTGGTTCAAGTCCAGTCACCCCGACCAAATTTTCAGCATCATGACTCTTCTTCCGACCATCTGTGCGCTTGGCGAAATTCTGGTAGACTATTTCCCAGACGGAAAGCGACTCGGTGGCGCGCCGTTTAACTTTATCACGCACATGCAGCGACTCTCTTTCCCCACGATGTTCGTGACGCGTATCGGTCGCGATCACGATGCTGATGAGATTCTTCAATTTCTCAAAAAAATTGAAATGGATCTGACATGGATCCAGCAAGATGACGAACATCCCACAGGATCGGTCACGGTTCATTTTCGTGACGATGGCTCGCATTCGTTTACTGCGGCTGAGAATACAGCGCAGGATTATCTTGTGGCATCCGAGATTCCGGAACAGCAAACGCCGAAGGCGCTTTTTTTTGGAACGTTTGGCCAGCGTCATTCAGTGGCAGCAGCTGCTCATGACCAAATGCTGTCGCGAATGAAAGGAAGAACGAAACTCTTTTGCGATCTCAATATTCGTCCACCATTTTTTACAAAAGAAATTGTCGAACAATCGCTTCGTTTTTGCGATGTTTTAAAAATCAGTGAAGAGGATATTTCATTTCTGTATCGAATTTTTTTTCATCTTCCTCAAAACCCATACGACGTGGTGCGAATGTTAATGGATAAGTACGATATTGAGCACGTGTATCTCACAAGAGGCTCGGAAGGGAGTCTGCTTTTTGAGGGGAATAAAAAGATCGCAATCGATGCTGCAAAAGCGAACGTTGTGAATACGGTCGGAGCGGGAGATGCCTATTCTGCAATCGTTGTCGCTGGTATGGTTTTGAATTGGGAGTCGCAGATGATTTTAGAGCGAGCGTCAATTTTTTCCGCAGCGATCTGCGAGGAAGCAGCGGCTATTCCCGCCAAAGATGAATTTTACAATCGTTTTAAAGTATGGTTTTCATGAACGACTTTTGATCTTTTACAAAGCAATATTGCGCCCGTAGCTCATTTGGATAGAGCACAAGCCTTCAGATAGGAGCCCTGACTGAGAAAAAAATCAATCAGGTGGATGGTGCTATATGCGGGGACGCCCTTAAGAGCCTTTGGTACCGAAAGGTAACAATCCAAAGGATTGGGTAATCCGCAGGTAACCTCGTTTTAATGAGGACACCTCAGAGGCCATACGCACCACGCCTGAAATGGCGAAGATATGGTCCAGCCTACAAACCGCGAAGTAAGAGAGCGGTGCTTGGGAAAGCCAAGTGTGGGATGCTAAGCTTGGGGTAGCAGGTTCGAATCCTGCCGGGCGCGCAAAGAAGAAGGATCGGGTTCACCGATCCTTCTTCTTTGCATGTTTTGCATGGATGAGAACCGCCCCCACGAATTATTGGGGGGCTGGTCGCGACCGAGGCGAGCGTCATCCTGAGCTTGTCGAAGGATGATCGCCGAGGAAGTGGTGGAGCCGTGAGGCGGAAACCAAATCTGCCGGGGGCGCAAAAATTTTGGCGTAGACAAATTTTCATTTGAAAATCTTGACTTTTTTTTTAAAAAATTACCAAAGAAATCAAAGGCCAATACAATTTGAACGCCTTACCAAATCAAAAGACAAAGCTGGATATTATTGGGAGTATAAAAATGAACCAGCAGAAATCCAAAAAAAGAAATCCATTAGTTGCTAGCCTGCTATGTCTAGTTGTTCCGGGCCTCGGTCAACTTTATAACGGCCAGTTGCATAAGGCCCTAATCTTCTTTGGATTAAAACTAATCATACTTATAAGTTTTGTGAGGGTTGTTAATGTTTTCACAATAGATATTGATTTTGATCGAGCCCTTCGTTTTATTTTGGTATATGTCGCTCTGGCGCTTACTTCAATGGTCGACGCCTTTTTACAAGCAAGGCGTATTCAGGAAATAGCTCTTAAGATCTATCAGAGGTGGTACGTTTATTTTGCCGTGTATATTATTAGTTTTTGTTTTATCAATTTTTACATTCTAAATAAATTTTCCCCTCCGTTAAAACAAGAAATGTTTGACCCAACATCGTGGGTTCGTAACCTGGAATCCTCTATTGCAGAAACTGAGCGATTTCATTCAGAATTGGAAGATGAATTAGAAATATTGGAGAAGTCAGCCAATGCAAAAGAAAGTCAGGGAAAATATTTAGATGCGATATCCGATTACAAGAAAATTATAGAGCTCGATGAAAAGATGTACGGAAAAAATGCTACAATTATTGCCCCCCTTCTTCAGATAATCGCAGGACTTTATTATGATGCAGGAAAGTTTGATATGATCGATCCGTTCTATAATCGAGCTTTTGAAATCCAGAAAAGTGCGCGAGGCTTAGACGACCCCAGGACAATGGGACTTATAAGAAAATGGTCCGATTACGGTTGGATGGCGGGAAAGCCTGATGAAGCATATTCACGTCTTCAGTGGGGAATGAAAGAGTATGAGAAAGTCTTTGGTCCTACACATGAGCACATAGGTACTTTTCTTTATTGGATGGCGGAACTAAGAGAGTTTTACGAGGATAGTGCCAAAGCTGAATCACTGTATCAGCAGGCACTTGAAATTTATAAAAAAACACTGGAACCCAAGGACAAAAAAATAACAGACGTTTATGAGAGCTTATCGCGTTTAAAAAAGAAATAGAAAAGGCGATTCATCAGTGAATACCAACTTTGCTGCACGCAGTTCTAAAAACGTCCAGCCGGGGGCGAAAAAAATTTGCGGCAGCAAATTTTTAAACGACGAACGAAGAACGTCAACGAATTACGGAAGTTAAGTAGTTAAAGTTGGTTCGAATGCGCCAAATTGGTTCATGTTCTTTGGGAAGGGGAAAGTATGGTCATGAACAGGGAGCAAGCTTTGGAAGGACTAATAGGATTTACAAAGCCAATTACCGATATTCGCAAGGATTTGCTGGCATTTCCTTGGGACTCTGAAAAAGAATTAGTGGTCTTGAGGGCCTCGCATTTGCGACAAATCTTACGAAGGTTTCTGGATGGAAACCTAAAAGCAGAAGATGTGGAAGAATGGGCGGATGCTATTGAAGCAAGAGATGATATAGGTTTTGAAATTGATCTGCTGAAAGATTTTATTTTTGAATTCGCCAACGCCGCCTTAAATGGCTTGCTTGATCGAAATCGGGCAAGCGAGATACTTGAAAAAATTTCTTGAAATTGCCGCAAATCGAGATGAAAACAGTCAAGCAAGAGTTACATTTCAGCGCACGCAGTTCTAAAAGCGTTCAGCCAGGCGCGAAATGTTTCGAGATAGATTGGGGGTGAGTTTTTCCGGAGAGGCCAACAAGAGTTAGAACTAAATTGAGGTTTGCCCTCCTCACCAAGCGCATGAAAAAGAAACTTTACAATGATTCAGCGATTCAAATTTTCAAGGAAATGCTCGGTATTCCGATTCAGGCACTGCATTATAATGCTATAGAAGCAATACTTTCTTTTCCGGATTTTTATATAAAACTTACCAATACGGACGACTTAGCATTATCGCAAAATCCAAGAGATGAAATTTGCTACACTGAAGTTCAAAAAATTGATGGGAAATACAATGAGACAATTTCAAACCAGCTGCAAATACCATGTTCAACCGTCACGGATATTTTGATTGCTGAAACGGTCCTTTATTTTACAGATCATCAAACATTTAGCCTCTCGGGCAAGATTTTTAGACACGTACAATACTTTCTAAAAAAGCTATTTCACTGGGTTTGTTTCTCTTCAGATTCAATAGATCTCAAGCTTGAGAAAATTCTTGCGGGTACAATCGGTGGACATGAAGAGTGTGTTATCAATCCAATATCTAACCAACTGGATATGGTCGATATGCAGTATGCAAACCATGTGGATGCGGGGATTGTCTTATTCTTTGAAGATAAATGTTTACCCTGTTTCTCCGCGCAGAATGGGTTCGGTTTTCCGAATAGTGGCAAGGGATCGCCCTACTTAACAAAAAATGAGCTGTTTACGGAATATCGAGAAGACTATAGATTTCGACGATTAGATGAAGCCGCGGTTCTCCTTTGATTTACTGATACACCGCATGTTTCATTTCGATACACGCGGTTCTAAAATCGTCCAGCCGGGGGCGCAAAGAAAAATGGCCGACCGTAATGCTTACGAATTTGGTGAAGTCGGTGGAGGATTTAAGGAATGAAAAGTAAATCATCGTTTATCCTTTCGGGATTATTTTTGTTGCTATCGGTTTTTTTAATTTTTAATATTTTTTCTTGTAAGGGAACGGCATCAAATTCTGAATTAAAACCTATAACAAGTGATCCTTATGTTTCATACGATGAAGCGGGAAGAGTGGCCGAAGAAGGGCAATATAAAAATGGTAAGCCGGACGGGTTATGGAAAATATATGATGGTGGAATTCTTTGGGCTGAAAAATCAATGAAAGAGGGCGTTGAGCATGAGGTTACAAAAATTTATCATACAAACGGTACCCTTATGAAAGAAATACCTTACATGAATGGCGAAGTACGCGGCACTTATCGACAATACGATGAAAATGGTAAATTGCTTATGGAGAAGGTTTTTGAATAGATATAGCCTGGTTTTAGATTTCCCAGTCTGGGCCAGAATGAATTCGAAATCATGATTGATTCACTTCTTAAAAATAAATTCGCAAACGATTTTTCCATTCATGAACATGGTTTTTGTAGCCTATCGTTAGAAGACGGCTATACCATATCGATTGAGACCTTGTGTCGCTTCATCAGCAATGATGGCAAGTTCATATCATCAAGTGATCACGGCCATCAATTTGGTCTGCCTGCGCCATTTAATGCGGCTCAAGCAATCAAAGAACAGATTCATAAAAAGAAGATAATAAATATTGAAGTAAAGAACGACACCGGAGATTTGATTCTTTTTTTTGAAAACGGCCGCCTAGAAATCATTTGTTCTTCGTCGGGTTATGAATGTTATCAACTTAACGGGCCTGATAATCTCATAATTGTCGGACGTGGAGGTCCAGCATCATTCGTTCCATAGTTTCTCCGCTTTCAACGCCTGATGTAAACGCAAACTCATTCCTTTTCCCATGCCGAGGACGTATTTTAAGTCCAAAAGGCTTTCCGATATTTGTTCCGACCTATTGCCTTTGGTCTCTGGTATGTGCGTGCGCAGATCCTTTGCAATGAGCTTCAGGCGATCCAGTAAAGCTTGCGCTTCTGGAATCAACAGAGCACGATTTTGACCTTTCATGGCGACCGAATAAGCCATGTCGAAGGATTTTTGGTTGATTTTGTCCAGTTCCAGAATCAACTTTTTTACTGCTGATTCTTTCCCAGTTTTCCGACAGGCGTTTTGTCGGGAGTGTTTTTGATGGCTCATAGCTTTTCTTTCGGAGGAGGGATTGTTTGCCGAGGTTTTGTCCCGGACGTCCGGGACAACACTGACGGCGGCGAAATGGCTCAGCAACAAGACAAAAATTGTAAGAGTTAATTTTTTCTTCAAGAGGAGACGTAATATAATGAACTTGGTCTCAATTGTCTCATAATTTTTACTTGACAGGGCGCAACCTTGACATTCGTTCTTCAGACAGAGAGGCTAATAAAAATGAAAGGTTGGTCAGATAAAAGGGGCATAATTATGTATGATTTTTTAAGGAAGGTTGCTTTTGGAATATTCACTTTCTCCTGTATTTTGTTTGCACCGACCTTTCTTTATGCAGATTCACAAGTCCTGAGGGCCTGTGAGGTTACGGATCGACTCGCCTGGCGCGATTACAGGTTCAATGTACTACGAAGGACGACCAGTAATAATTGGTACCGCTATGAAATCGAAACATGCAGGTTTTCGAAGTGTACGAAACATAGCTTTGACGAAACAGTTGACAGGGATTCTCCTCGCTGGCCTGTGAGGCTCAACAATTTATTAATAGTCGGCAACGAAGTATGGTTAGGGAGCAGCATGGGAATTTATGTATTTGATGAAGAAAAGGGTTGGGCTAAACACAAGTTTTCCGGGAAGCTTCTTGATATTTCAAGCTTAACAAAGATTCAAGATGTGGTTGTAGCAACACGAGATGGAACCGCTGATGTTTGTGGGCTATATAGATGGAATGGGAAAGACAAAGCCTGGCGTAACATTCCAGAGTCAAGATGTAGTCCATCTGAAGGTAGTGCTGTTATTGGGCAAACGTTGTTTGTCCATGGTTCCTATTTATTAGTTGCTTATGATTCGAAAACATGGACTATCAGAGAAATTAAGCTGCCATTTACTGGTGAGGTAATAGACAGTATCTCTGCTGACGGTGACAAGCTGACAGTCATGACCCGGAAGGATAATTTTTTCAGGGGTTACACCTATCAAGACGTGAAAGGTGGATTGTGGAGTAAGCCGTTCAGTCCGAATACAGCTCAATGCCAATAGAAAGCAGATAGGGTCAAATCTTGGCCCTAAAAACGGAAAGAAGGGGCTGATCGCTAGAGTACTAACCGCGTAGAGACTTTTTAGAGGTCTCTGGAGGGGAGTGGCAGGCCGCTTGAGGAGAAAAATAATGAGAGCTGTTAAAGAATTTCAACTAAAAACGGGACATCATCTGAAAACACCTTTCCTCTTCTTTCTCTTTTTTGTTTTCAATATTGTCTGCTCCTGTTCAGGATGGGGAAAAGCGAATAAAATAAGGTTGGGTATTCTTGAAGATGCAGTTGGCAGTGTGCTAAATCCAGTTGAAATTGGGTAGAAAAAGAACGGCTCCCCTGTGATAGGTTGCGATTTACAAGAAGGTAACCAACCACAAAAAAGGAGGAGCCGATGAAGCGAAAAGTAATTGCAATGAAGGGGAAAAGCAAGAAGGAAGTTCAGGAGGCGTTAAGAATGGCTGAAGAGATGGATGTTCGTGTGGAGTTGATTCAGGCGCTGATTCCGATCGGAATGGATGCGGTGAAGGATCTCTTGCATCAGGAAGTCCGGATGTTGGCTGGGAATTGGTATCAGAGAGATCGGTTGTTTCCCGGCGCTGTTCGATGGGGACGGCAGAGGAGTTCGGTTTATCTGGCCGATCAGAAAATTCCGGTGATTGCGCCCAGAGTCCGGGACCTTGTTGCCAATCAGGAGATTCCACTCAAAAGCCTGGAGCATTTACAGATTCCCCGCTCGATGGATGAGGGATTGTTTCTCAAGGTTTTAAAAGGATTGTCTTGTCGGGATTATCGGGAATGCGCGGAAGCGGTTCCGCAGGCTTTTGGATTATCTTCTTCGACCGTATCGCGCCGCTACATCCGAGCCTCTGCGAAAAGGCTGAAAGAGTTTTTCAGTCGGCGGCTGGAGGGTTATGATTTTGTGGCGTTGGTACTGGACGGGAAACGATTTGCCGAAGACGAGATGGTGATTTGCGTTGGGATCACGGCACAGGGAAAGAAAGTGATTTTGGGATTTGTGCAGACGGCCACTGAAAATGAAAAAGCCTGTTCTGATTTTTTGAGGGAGCTTGTTGGCCGAGGACTCCGATACGACGAGGGGATTTTGGCGATCATCGATGGATCGAAGGGACTCAGGAAATCGGTCGAGAGTGTGATGGGCGAGAGCGCCGTGATTCAGCGCTGTCAATGGCACAAGCGGGAAAACGTGGTGGCGTATCTCCCGAAGCAGGAGCAGGAGACCATGCGCCGAAAACTGCAAGCGGCTTATGAACAACCGACGTATGAATCTGCGAAGGGATCGTTGCTGAAAATCCGGGCCGAATTAAAGATGATGAATCTTTCTGCGGTCAAGAGTCTGGACGAGGGTTTTGAGGAAACGCTGACGCTGCATCATTTGGGACTCTTCAAAGAATTGGGAACCAGTCTCAAGACCACGAACTTGATCGAATCGATCAATGCGGGACTGGGGCAAAAAACGGACAAAGTCGATTACTGGAAAAACTCGGAGCAGAAGCAGAGATGGGTGGCTTCCGCACTGCTCGACATCGAACCGAGACTCCGGAAGATTAAGGGATACAAACATCTTCCCCGTTTGAAAGAAATATTGAAAAACAGAATGGCAGAAAAAGAATTACAAAAAATAAGAAAGGCAGCCTGATCAACATGAGAGCCGTTCAAACAATTTCAACTGAAAATGGGATTGACTCGATGCAGTTTTTTCAGATGCTGATACGAAACCTGTAGAATCTCGCCGCGAGTATATACGGCCAATTTTTGAAAAAACAAGTGGCGCTTGGGCGCCGGCTTCATTAGTAACCAAACCCTCCCTATGGTTTATTGGATTCAATGGGAAAGAATTAGGGCAATTAAATACCACTCCTGCTGGTTCCTACTCCCGTATCGATGGGGTTTATGATTTCAATCTTCTGAAGGCAATCGATCTCTTGGAACAGATTCCTGTCATCAAGAATCCAAAAAAGGAATTTTCTTCATGGAGAGGTTTTTTTGTCAGCCGACCACTTGTAGCCGCATCTTCATCTCACTTCAAGGATCCCGAAGGTTGGAAAAGGATTAAAGTTTCTCAATTTACATTTTTGAAATCTTTCAAAACCGTTTTCCTCAAAACATTTCAAGGAGCTGTCGACTGCTATGTTCATGACGTTGATGGCAATTCTATGATCCCTTGGAAGATAAAAGAATCGAATATTCAAATCTCTGAAGCGTTTCAATCGACAGATGGTCGATATTTTATTGAGGCTCAAACTGGTTCCCATGATTGTGTCCTGCACGACGACCCAGAGTCTTCTGTAAATGGACAATGGTTTTATATGGAGTCTGCGCATTCTTTTCAACACCTTAGGGGAGATATGAGCTTGGTGGATACAGGAGATTACGACAGCAACGAATTTTCAGAAGTGATTTTTCAAGTGCACGCGTACAATTACGACGGCTATGTTTTGTATACGAAGCGCTTTAAAGAAAAGGCAGAAATGGGGTGGGAGTACCATTGAGAATAGGGGTGTTTGGAAACCGGATGCTCATCAGACTGTTTAATATTTTATTTTTGGCTTTTTATCTGGGCGTAAATTTTCTTTTTTTGCGTAGCCTCTATGTGCTTGTTTTCGGTATACCCCTCCTTGTATCGAGTCTGATCATCATCATCAGTTTCTTTTCGTCCACCTTACAAAGGCCCATTCTATGGGCTCATGTTGTTTGGTGGGGTTTGACATCACTCTATGTGTTGTTGGTCTTCCCTGATTTTAAATCAGTGATTTTTGACGGGACATTCTTCTTATTCCCCTATCTCGTCTCTCTTTTGTCGCTGGTTTTTCTTTTCTGGACCCAACCCAATAAGCTTAAAACCCCTATGAAGATTCTTGTGGTTGTTTTTCTTATGATACTTCCCGTCATTACCCTGACTTTTGGACGTAAAATAACCTATTTGTTCACTCGGATGAACTACCTTAAAACGGATCTTGCGGCCCAGGAAAGGGAGGGAAAATGGTCCTTCCTCACACTGAGTACCGCCGACTTTGAATTGAGAAAGTGGCATCAGGGTAATTTTTCGAAGTCAATTCCTCTTGCCGTCGAAAAACATATTTGGAGCTCTTCATTTACTGCTGATTCCAATGGAGAGAAGATCGCTATCATCGGTCGACATAATGATAATACGGCCGCTGTCATTATTATCGATGGCACATCCGGGAACGTTCTTACTGAGTACCGTTTTTCGGAGGAAGGGATCTTATTTGGCTGTCCAAAATTTACTGCCAATGACGAATTAGTTTTCGTCAGGAGCAGATACTTGGGCGATGGAGAACTGATTCGGCTTAAAATTCCCTCAGAGAAATCTTCATCTCACGGTGTTCAAGCTGAACAGATTAAAATTCCAACAATGCTTCCAAGACCATCGATGAGCGAAGGAGACTGCCCTGCGATATCGAAGAATCAGTCATTATTTGCGTGGGAAATACTCGGAGACGAAGATTTTGAGATCATTCTAGGGAAAAAGGACCGAGGCAATGCGGTTCAGATTCTTCGTCGAGGGATACCGAGCAAAGAAGGTGCCTCCTTAGATTATATAGGTTTCCCGACGCCGGGCGAAGAACACTTGATTCTTTTAGAAGGAGGACGAAGTGTTGAGCGGATTGAAGTGAGTACGGGCATCAAATCAAAGATTCTTGAACTTCCCGGAAATTTTTTTCACGGTCACGATTTTTCTCCCAATGGCAAATGGTTTTTGGTCGAAGAAATAACTGGCAATTCTTGTATGAACAAATTCTTTGCTATCAACCTTGATGATGGAAGGATAGTTCGAGTGCCTATCTATGTGCCTTCTAAGTATTGTCCTGCGTATGGATATTATATTCGTTGGATTTTCGAATAACGAGGGAACGAGGTTGTTGAAGGCTAAAAGCGTTGTTGAAAATAGGGAAAATAACTTGATCTCAATTCGAGATTTATATTCGCTGTTTCGTTCGACGGTAATCTTTCCGAAATGTTTTAACAATCGATCCAAAAAGCTCTTCCGTTGAAATCGGGCTTTGCCGAAAAGAGACATGTGTTACTCGAACGCCAAAATCTTTCATATAAAACTGAAGAAACGGATACTGAGAGGGGGGAGAAGAAAAGAGATCGTAAGTGACACCATGTGGATTCTTTTTTTGGCCTGGGGTAGGAATACCAACGCGACCATCTTTTTTTATCAAGGCAAGCCCCAAAAAAGGATCAACCGTGATACTCAAAAATATCTTTCTCGTCGGATGGCGGTCTTTTTGACGAAAAAAGATTTTACAATTTACATCATCACATTCCTGCTTTGTCACCTCCCATGTGTTCGGAATCGCATAGTGGAATGAAAAAGGATGATGAGGAGCCGTGAATATTACAATATTGTTCTTCGCCATATTTTTTCCCATATATTTTATTTTATTCTTGGCCACAGCATGCAGAGAAAGAAACGCTGTGGCTACAATAGCAATCAATACATACCAATTCATCTTCATCATGTTACGTATCATACTCATCTGTTCATCCTTCTGTCAAAGTATCAAGCATGGTTTCTTGACTCACAGTGGCGACATGATAGCTTAGCGCCTACAGCCAACTCAGCACACGCAGTTCGAAAAGTGTCCAGCCGGGGGCGAAAAAAATTTGGCGCAGAAAAAGCAACAAACGCCGGATGAGTTTTACATCGAGAAATTGCCGAGGTTGCATTGTGCAGCCTAGTATTGCGGAGTTGATTGATAACTAAACCTTCTTTTTGATAAGAGTTTATGATGACGGAACCTGATGTTACTTTGACTGATTATGTTTTAACTCTCGAGTGTATATTTTTTGCTTGTTGTCTTTGGAAAGCATCTCCTAAAAATGAAAAAATTTCTCTCTTCAGAAAATATGCAATCTCTTTCTTTTTATCAATCAGTATTGCTTCGTTAACAGGTGGGACTGTCCACGGTTTTTTCTTGGATGAATCCTCTTTCGGATATCGCATATTGTGGCCATCCACTTTGATCAGTATTGGTGCAGCTGCTTGGGCTTCGTGGTGTCTGAGTTTCTATCTTTTGTTTCCTCCTCATATGTTTCAAACGATGAAGCTTCTCGCAACAGTTGGCTTTGCCCTCTACAGTTTTGTGATTCTTTTTATCACTCAAATCTTTTTTGTTGCCATCATCAACTATCTTCCTGCTGTTGTGTTTTTGTTTGTCGTATTATTGATTTTATACCACCGTTCCCGTGAACCTCGTCTGTGGTTTGGTTTAAGTGGACTGATTTTCCTGTTGGTAGCTCCTTTTGTTCAACAATTACAAATTTCTCTTCATCCGCTCTATTTTAATCATAATGCTTTTTATCATCTTCTTCAGGGGATTGCCTTCTTCCTCATTTATGTATGGTGTGTACGATGGTTCACTCTACCGCAAATGAAGGAGACTTTATGATTCGCCAACTCGTAAAGATCATTCTCTGCTCTCTTCTTTTTTGTGCTGGTATTTTCCCTGCAAATGCTGAAGTTCGATTGAACGATATTCATTCTCAGCTGAATACAACGCAGGTAGATCATGTCTTCACACCAAAAACAATTTCTGAAATTCAATCTCTTATCCGAAAAGCAAAAGAGAATGGGAAATCAATCAGCATTTCGGGTGGGAAACATTCCATGGGTGGCCAACAGTTTGGCGCGGGAACAATTCATATCAATATGTCTTCTTTTGATAAGGTCATAGATCTTAATGCAGAAAAGGGAATTGTCGAAGTGCAGTCAGGAATTCAGTGGCCAGCGTTGATCGATTGGCTTTTAAAAAATCAAAAAGGACAAAAGCAGATATGGGGCATTCGTCAGAAACAAACTGGAGCTGATAGACTCAGTATTGGCGGAGCGCTCTCGTCCAATATCCATGGCCGCGGATTAAGGATGCGACCAGTCATCGATGATGTTGAATCATTCACGATCATTGATGCCAATGGCGAGGTGAAAGTATGCAGTCGAACAGAAAATGCAAATTTATTTCGGCTGACAATAGGAGGATATGGACTTTTTGGGGTGATTGGAAATGTCAGACTTCGCTTAGCTCCGGTGACGACGCTTCAGCGAGTCGTTCAGCTCATTGATGTCAAAGATTTTATTCCGCTCGTGAGAGAGCGAGTGAAAGAAGGTTTCTTGTACGGTGACTTTCAGTTTGCAATTGACCCAACCTCAAATGAATTCATGAAACGCGGTATTTACTCTCTTTATAAACCGGTTCATGGTCACGTGAAAGGAGGTCATGAACAGAAGGAACTGAAAAAAGAGGATTGGAATATGCTGATGGAATTAGCGCATACCCATAAATCCAAGGCGTTTGATATGTACGCAAAATTTTATCTTTCTTCCAATGGTCAATTTTATAGATCTGACACCCATCAAATGGGAGTTTACATCGATAACTATCATCGTACATTTGATCCTAAAGCTTCAGAAATGATCAGTGAGATTTATGTTCCTCGATTAAAATTGACTCTTCTTTTCGATCAATTGCGCAAGGATTTCAGAAAATATGATGTGAATGTGGTCTATGGAACAGTCAGATTGATTGAGAAGGATGATGAAAGTTTTCTTGCATGGGCAAAACAGAACTATGCGTGCATTGTTTTTAATTTTCATGTCGATCACACTCCGGAAGGGATAGAGAAAGCAAAAAAACATTTTCAACTTCTTATTGATGGAGCGCTGAAACATGGAGGGAGTTACTTTTTGACCTATCATCGCTGGGCGAGAAAAGATCAGGTGCTCAAAGCGTATCCTCAGTTTGTCGAGTTTTTGAAAATGAAAAAGAAATATGATCCTGATGAAGTTTTTCAGTCGGACTGGTATCGACACTATCGAGAGATGTTTCGTCGAGAACTCGCATTACAATAGACCTCTTGCGTAACCCTGGGTGACACTCGTTGTCATTGCGAGCCCGAAGGGCGTGGCAATCTCCTCTGTTTACTCGGGAGATCGCCACGCTTCGCTCGCGATGACATCCAAGTGTATCTCTTTGAAAACAAAAACTTTATAGGCTGGATTCTGTTGAGGTTATGCAAGAAGTCTAATAGAAAATGAAGAAAATTCTCTTTTCCATTTTTTTAACAATTTCATTACAGTTACCTTTCCCTGCTTATGCAAAAGCTGCTTTATTCGACGCTCTTGATAAGAATAAACTCTTTGATGATTTAATTGCGTATGTAGAACGCCTCGACGCCGAAATACTTACTATTCGCCGAAATCGTCCAGAGTCATGGAAGCAAACTACGACGAGATTAAAACAACTCTTTCTCAACGCCAAAAATGATGAAGATGCCTATCTGGTTTTACAAATGTTGGATGCTACCTATCCTGGTTTGCACACGAAAATCTCAGTTCCACAAAATATAAACCCATCATTGAGTTTATTTCAAAAATTTCAATTACCGTTTACTTTTTATCCCAAAAGAAATGATTTATCTATCACCTTTTTTGTTGGACAAGTTCTTGATGGCGTAAAAGATTTGCTCAAAGCTGACGATGAATTGTTGGCAATAGAAAATATTTCTCTTCAGGATCTTTACCATGATGCGCTAATCTTTTGCGATTATGCTCAGCCGTATCAATGTGCCCAAGAACTTAGGAATAACTTTCATTTTGGTTTTTTGAGAATCAATCTCAAAGATAGAAAAACTGTTCACATCACCATAAAGCGAAACAATGTTCAAAACAGTTTGGTTGTTCCGATTGTTTCGCAAGAAAAAACGAAAATGTTTTATACAAGCACAAAAAGTAGTTGCTTTGAGGAAAGCAAACGGTACTCCAACGCGAAACCTTTGTATTTGGGTTCAGAACTCTGTTTATACGAGGCTCGACAAAATATTGGTATTTTACGGGTAAGTAGTTTTGCAACGCTGAAAAACAAAGGTGGTAAGGAGGTCTCTTTTCAAGAGGATCTTGAGCCATTTCTGGCTATTTGGAAAAACAATTATAAAAAATGGAAAACTCTTATTTTAGATATCACAGGTAACGGTGGTGGAGATGTGCCTGTTCCGTTAACCGCATTATTGGTCACACAACCTTTTCAAGACCAATGGGTGAGATTTAAAAACATCCCGGAATTTAAAGACCCATTATTTTTCAAACAACTCTATAATGCTGATGTTTTTGTAGCGACACTCTCAAAAAATAAAAATTTGAAAGGTGATTTTTATCCACCGATACCCCAATTTCCTGTTTCTGGTGGGGAAATTACAGCTTTGTATGATCCGCATCCGAATGTTTTTTCAGGACGGATTGTGACAATGGTTGACCGCAACTGCATATCATCTTGCAGCGGATTTCTTTGGACATTACACCGTTATGATCAAGAGAGGTTGATAACAGTTGGTCAGCCGGATTCTGGGGATTCTACTTATGAAAGAATGAACATTGTTGTGTTTCAAGACCCATTACGTCCAGAAGGTTATCGAATTCACGTTTTACCTACTAAGTTTGAAATTCGAGCTGGACGACAATCACTTTTCCACTGGAAAGTTTCAGTCGCATTAACAACAGACAAAAATGGAACTGTTTATAGTATGAAGCCAGATCCTGTAGACTATTGGATTGACGATAAGACCTCCCACAGGGAATGGTTGTTACAAACGTATAAACAAGCTTATGCGATTGCAAATCAGTGATTTTTAATTTGAGCCACCAGCGTCATGGGGGCAAGTCTTGACCCCATGAAATCTGGATTAAATGTTTGACCTTTGTTGTTGCATAAGTACAATGTACGTATGAATCAGCTCAGTTTTGTTTGGGATGAAAAGAAAAACAAAGCGAATCAACGAAAACATGGTATTTCTTTTGAAGAAGCGCAAAGTGTGTTTCTAGATGAAAGCGCGATTGTCTATTTTGACCCGGATCATTCTGATGATGAAGACCGCTTTATCTTGCTTGGTATGAGCTTTAAGCTCCGGATGCTTGTGGTCTGCCACTGCTATCGTGATAAAAAGCATGTGATTAGGATCATTTCGGCAAGAAAAGCAGATAAGCATGAACAAACAGATTATGGGAGGTGAATATGAGAAGCCACTATGATTTTTCCAAAATGAAGGGGAAAAAAAATCCCTATGTCAAAATGTTGAAACAACCTGTGACGATTCGGTTAGATAAGGAGACTGTTGCCTATTTTAGGGCTATGGCGACTAAAACAGGACTTCCTTACCAACACCTCATCAATCTCTATTTGCGAGACTGTGCCCTACAACATAGGGAATTACAAATGCGTTGGGCGTCATGATCATGGGTCAATCCCAATCTTAGTTGGAATTTGAAAAGCGGTTCGTGGTGACATCTATGCTGCCTCCTTCAAGCCTTGCCTGTCGAGTTTCAGATCC
>MGRM01000011.1 GCA_001798185.1 Deltaproteobacteria bacterium RIFCSPHIGHO2_02_FULL_44_16
TATCCTTGCTCCTTTCAAATCCGCCACTTACACGGACTCAACTGGCAAGGCTATCACTTATCCCACTGTCCAAACTTCCAGGGCCACTTCTTAGAATACCTGTATAGAGATAGACTGCTGTAGAAGTTTCAAAAGAGATCGTGCCGTTAAGGAAGGTATATTCAATAGAAAGAATATTACGCCAGTGGCCGAATCTCTCTTTTCCTAAATGGCCATTGATAGTTACAGGTAGGCGATTATTCGCTTCAACAACACGATAAGGGGTGAGCTTTTCATCCCCTGCAAAATAAAATTGTCGCTTGAGATCTGTAAACGTAAAGTTTGGCGTTGTCATTGCTTTTTTAACAACCGCATATGTTTCTCTTGCAGGTTTCGGAAAATCTTCAAATACTTCTTGATCAAGCGAGACATATTTTATTTCTCCACCATCAATGTAGAGAAAAAGATCTTTTCCCTTCCTGGAACTTTTACCAGCTAATTCATCATCTCCATTATCAATAATATAAATGCCACTTAATCCCTTTCGAGGATTGTCAACGGCGAGAACGCTTATATATTGATCTAAATGATCGAGCTCGATGACATTATTGTTGTCGCTATCAAGAGTTTTGATTGACACACCTAAAGTATCAGAAAGTTTTTGCGCTAAGGGAGAACTCTTGGGGATTCCTAAAACAGCCATGATAACTCCACTGGACATAAACACATAAGTCTTATCGTAAATGAACCAAAACTGTTGCGTGGAATCAAGGGAAATTGTTTATTGGTGAGAGACTTTCTGAATCTCAAGAACTCTCTTTAAAAGATGCAGAAGCTCTTTGGCTTCGAATGGTTTCTTGACGAATCCATCAGCTTTCAATGTCTTCATGCAGTACTCTTCATGCTCATGAAGTGCGGAGAGAAAAATCACAGGGATATGTGCGGTCTCTTTTTTTTCGCGAAGCTTTTGAAAAAGTTCGATTCCCGAAGAATCAGGAAGTTTGATGTCCAGAAGTATCAGCGATGGGATCTGTTCCGTAAGATGTTGAAAAAAATCTGCGCCTCGTTCTGCAAGAAGAACCTTATATCCCGCAAAACGGAGACGCTTTGCGGTGAGATGTAATAAATCAACTTCATCATCGACAAAAAGAATGGTTGTCATAGAAATTCCTTAAAACCTCTGCTGTGGCATATTTTATGCGCTTATATGAAAAAAAACAATTGATTGAGAGTGCTCTTTTTCAATGCTATACTTTCGTCATCGGGTGAGGTCCATTTTTCTTCTCTTTCCTGGGAGCGGGAAAGCTATGGAACGTGAAAAACTTCATATTCTCGTTGTATGTTCAGATGATGAGAAGCAATCATTATGGCAACGTCATTTAAAAAATGAGTCCCCTCTCCATTATCATTTTTCTTTTGCAGCCCACATTGAAGAAGCTCTTCAAACGCTCTTGGTGCAGCCTGTCGATGTCATTGTCTCTGTGCCACTGACTCAACCAGAAACATTTCCTTTCATTAAAATGGTGAAAAATACGTATCCATTTCTCCCTCTTCTTATTCTTTCTCCTTGGGACGAAATGCGATTTGGAATTGAAGCGATGCAATGCGGAGCAGATGATATCATCTCTCTCAAAACATTTACGTCAGCACAATTTATTGAACTTCTTCGTCAGCATGTGGAAAAACAGCGCATACGACAAGATTTGAAGCAAGTCGTAAATCGCGCCTTTCTTCATTCCACTCAAGATCCTTTAACAGGACTCGCGAATCGCGCACTGCTTCAAGAACGATTGAATGCAGCAATCTCTTCTACAAAACGCCATGGCGGACTTCTTGGCATTTTATATCTCGATCTGGATAATTTCAAAACAGTCAATGATGATGTTGGTCATGCCACGGGCGATGAACTCTTAACTCAACTCGGAAAACGTTTTTTAGACACGTTGAGAAAAGAAGATGTTATTGCGCGTGTTGGAGGGGATGAATTTGTTGCGATTGTCAGTCATCTCACAAGCCTCGCCGATCTTGATCGTGTTGCACATCGACTTCTTTCTGTTTTTCAACATCCCATTGTGATCAATGAACGGTCTTTTGCCATGAGCGCAAGCATTGGGGCGAGCATTTTCCCTTTTGATGGTGAGCATCAAGAAGAATTATTGCAAAAGGCAGATACCGCAATGTATCTTGCAAAAAAATCTGGAGGAAATTGTTACCAATATTTTAATAAACAAATAAAGGAGGTCGACATGGCTGAGCAAAAAGAAAGTTCTTCTCATAAAACTATTTTAATTATTGAAGATGATCGCGATTGTCAGCGTATGTTGGAAAAGCGATTGACGAGCGCTGGCTATCATTGCGTTCAAGCTTCCAGCGTTGAAGAGGCATTGACACAACTCTCTTCTGTTCATCCCTCACTTGTCATTCTTGATCTCGGCTTTCAAAAAGCGAGTGGCATTGCTTTCTTGCAAAGCATGACCAATCATCTCAAACAAAGCGATACGGTCCCTCCTGTCCTCGTGATCAGCGGTCATGCGACTCCAGACATTCAAGAGTTTGTGAACAATTTGGGGGCGAGTGGCTTTATCGAGAAGCCATTTAAATCAGAAGAGGTTCTTTCGAAAATTGATGCGCTGATTCATTAACACTTCTCAGGAAGATACTCGAAGACGTTTCAATCGCAATGCATTTACAATGACAGAAACAGAACTCAAACTCATCGCTGCGGCTGCGATCATGGGTGAAAGAAGAAGGCCAAAAAAAGGATAGAGAGCTCCAGCAGCAATAGGAACACCAAGCGTATTATAAAGAAATGCAAAGAAAAGATTCTGTTTGATATTGCGCATCGTCACCATACTTAAACGTCGCGCACGCAAAATGCCACGTAAATCTCCTTTGACGAGTGTCACATGAGCACTCTCCATGGCAATATCCGTTCCAGTTCCCATCGCAATGCCAACATCTGCCTGCGCAAGCGCCGGAGCATCATTAATACCATCACCAACCATGGCAACTTTATACCCCTTTGATTGCAGCTCTCGAATTTTCATTGCTTTCTGAGCGGGAAGCACACCAGCAATCACCTCATCAATTCCTATTTTTTCCGCTACAGCTCGTGCCGTCATTTCATTGTCGCCCGTTAACATGACAATCTTCATTTTTTCTTTACGAAGTTCACGAAGCGCTTCCGGCGTTGTTTCTTTGATGGGATCCGTAATGCCAACAATTCCACTCAATTTTTCATTGATCGCCACAAAGATAACCGTTTCACCGCGACGACGAAGTTCATCCCCTTTGAGACGAAAAAAGGTGGTGTCAATGCGCGCATCGTCCAGGAAGTTTTGATTTCCAACAAGAACATTTTTTCCGTTGATCACCCCCTTCACTCCCCTTCCCGTCACCCCCTCAAAGCCTGCGGCTTTTTCTGGGTTTATTCCTCTCTCTTTTGCAGCTTCGGCCAATGCAGTTGCCAATGGATGTTCACTCGCCACTTCAAGACTCGCAACAAGCTGAAGCAATTCATTTTCAGAAATATCGCGCGAAAAAATTGAAACAACTTTTGGTTTTCCGAGTGTCAGCGTTCCTGTTTTATCGAGCACAAGTGTGTCGACTTTCTGCAATGTTTCAATGGCTTCAGCATTTCGAAAAAGAACACCAAAAGAAGCCCCTTTTCCCGTTGCCACCATAATCGAAAGTGGAGTTGCCAAACCAAGCGCGCAGGGACAAGCAATAATCAGCACAGCAACAGCATTGATAAGAGCATAGGAGATGCTGGGTGTTGGACCCACCAAAGTCCAAACAAGAAAGGTCAGAAGAGAAATTGCGATAACACTCGGCACAAAATAGCTCGAGACCGTATCCGCCAATTTCTGAATCGGAGCTCGACTCCGCTGCGCTTCAGCAACCATATGGATGATCTGCGCAAGAAGCGTTTCACTTCCCACTTTTGTGGCTTCAAGAATGAGCATGCCTGTGCCATTGAGCGTCGCGCCAATGACACGATCCCCCTGTTTTTTTTCAACCGGAAGTGCCTCGCCTGTGAGCATTGATTCATCAACACTGCTTTTCCCTTCAATCACGATTCCATCGACGGGAATTTTTTCGCCAGGTTTCACGCGAAGACGATCACCAACGTGAACTTCTGCTAACAAAATATCTTCTTCACCTTGCGTCCGTAAAATATGGGCAATCTTTGGAGATAAACCAAAAAGCGCTTTGATTGCAGTACTTGTCTGTGAACGAGCTTTGAGTTCCAAAACTTGACCTAAGAGAATAAGCGTCACAATTCCTGCTGCAGCCTCGAAGTAAACATCAACCTCTCCTCTTTCGTTTTGAAACGACGCTGGAAAGAGTAAAGGAAAAACTGCAGCGACGAAACTATAGAGATACGCTACACTTACACCGAGTCCAATCAGCGTGAACATATTCAAATGACGATTTCGAAGAGAAGCAATTGCTCGTTGATAAAACGGCCATGCCGACCAGACACAGACAGGCGTTGCGAGAAGAAGCTGAATGAGTGGACTTACATGAAGATGAGCCATGGCAATGACAAGGAGAGGAAGCGTTAAAAGAGTAGAGAACCAAAATCGTCGCGACATCTCTTTGAGTTCTCGATCGTCTTCCTGCGCGATTCCTTCTTTTGGTTCAAGCGCCATGCCACACTTAGGACATAGTCCTGGTCCAATCTGTTCAACTTCCGGATGCATGGGACAGGTGTAGATTGTTCCTTCAAGCTGATCACCTTGAGGAATGGGCTTCCTTTTAGCGTCATGCATATATTGTTGGCAACACGACATAGTTTTCCTGTAATATATTTGACTCAATACACCAAGATAAGATACTTACAACACTAAGCAGTGGGATAAAAAATGACTTCTCCCTTCCCTATCATCGATTTTCTTCATGTCAGCCTTGCCGAACCAACCTTAACATCAACATCGACCACATCGAACACTTCCTGTCTTGAAAGCAACAACTACGATGAAACCGTTTCGTGTTATAAAACGCTCATGAAAGCCAAACCAGTCGATTTTCGCATCTCACTCTCTCTGGCACATGTTTCACTGAAATGGAACAAATTCGACGATGCCATACAATATGCGCGACAATCGCTCAATATGTGTTCGGATTGTGAAAATT
This sequence comes from Deltaproteobacteria bacterium RIFCSPHIGHO2_02_FULL_44_16, assembly GCA_001798185.1. Lineage (NCBI taxonomy): Bacteria > Deltaproteobacteria > Deltaproteobacteria bacterium RIFCSPHIGHO2_02_FULL_44_16. The sequence continues at coordinate 5,119 of MGRM01000011.1, forward strand.
TTGCCGCCAGACGGCTTTTACAAGAAATTGAAGAAAGAAAGAGTGAACATCCTCTTTTTCATTCATCTGCAGGATTTCTCGGCGTTGTGGATATGAGTGAGAATGATTTTTATGTTGCGCCAGCATGGAACCTCACCTTCCAAGATGCTCTTTTTACTGCCCTCCAAAGCAAAAAGATCTCCGTTATAAAGCCAGATATTGAAAAAATTATGGAACAAACAGATCTGAAAATGGATTCAGAAGCAGCATGCGCTATGGAAATCACGAAAGCTGCAGGACTTTCCTTTGGAATATATGTCACCATCGAAGAAACACATTTGCCAAAGGATGTTATCGTAACGCTCCATACAGTACGTGAAAGTGGTGTGATTATTGAGCGCGTTTTTATCGTTATTTCCAAAAAGGAGCTCCAAAATGCACATTCCACAAACAGGCGCGCTTCTGAACTTGCAAGCGTTTTTGAAAAAACCCTGAAAAGGAAAAGGAATTGAGATGAAAATATGTAGTCATCATAGGACGCACGATCAGTGCCAAATCAACAGTGACAAGGCCAAGTCCACTCCTCTCTCCAATCATATTTCACCTCCTCTTACCTCTCCTTCTGGATTGAACAAATATAACTTCATACCCTCTTTTCTTGGCATCACACTTTTTGGGCAACTCTCCCGCAATGAACAAGCCTGTACTGAAGATAAAGAATTGGAAGCAATCAGATTTAGTTTTTACGAAAGAAACGTTGACAATGAATCTCAAGAGCTTTTTCAAGTATTGAATGATCGTTATATTGGCGAAGAATCCCGTTCTTGTGCTGCCTTTAAATTAGCATTATTACGTGATCCACGTGGGTTACGTTATTTGGATAACGTTTTAAATGAAAGCAGAGAGAACGGAATAAAAAGAGCTAAAGGATTTCAAATCAGTAATCTCTTTGCTTCAGAAAAAACCTTGGTCATTGCCAATCAACATCAACGAAAGTTTGCCGCCAAAGTACTTGGTTACATCGGTGATCCGGAAGCTACTGAGATCCTTGTCAAAGCAGCCCAGCGAAAATTCTTAAACGATTGGATCCTGGATCGTTCTATTCATGAAAAAGTCAATTTTGCACTGCAAGGGAAAAGAGATAAACACGCCCATATAATATGGAACGCTCTTTTCCATAGAGATATTTCACCTGACGAATGTTGTGAACCATCATCGGAAGACCTTCACCACGAGCATCCTTTCATCCGTTTCTACGCCGCTCTTCAATTAGGAAAACGCAGTGATCCTGCTGCGACAAAGATCCTCCTTAATATGTTGCATGGTAAAGACTCATGGGCTGATGAATACTATCAAATTCCTGAAGATGAGCGGGGAAAAAATATCATCGATGCACTCGTCGCCTCTGGTAACCTGCAAATAAAGAATGAACTCCTCGAATATGGTGGACCATATGGAGCTAACGCTGTGGTCGCCCTCGATAAAAAAGCCGCAGAAGAAGCTGAAAAACTCAGGAAAAAAGCAGCAGCAGAAGCAGAAAAACGCTATGAGAAAGATATAGAACAAGCAGAAAAGGAAAACAGGCTTGCTGATGCTGTCATCTATTATGAACAACTCATTACTCTTGGAACGCAAAATTTTCGATATCCTCTGAGACTGGCACACATCTATCATCAATTTGGATGGCTTGGAAAAGCAATGGAAGCATGCGATGTTTCCATCCAACTTTGTTCCGATTGCGACGGATATACCGCTCAAATGTTTTTAGCGACACTTCGTGAAGAACAGCGAGCAGCAATGATTCTGCCAAATGAAACCGTCTTTATTGGAATCATCGATCTTATTGAAGGTCAGGTCAGATTGGCAGATGGCCTTGAGCGCAGTATGGAAATTGCAATATTTCAAACGCTTCGCCGACATGGAGCAGTCGTTATGCCTGATATTTCAAGAGAGATCGATGCAAACGACATTGCTCTCTGTTCCGAATCAAGCTGTACTGCGGAAATTGCAGGAGCTTTGGGGTTAACATCGGGCATCTATGCGACGATCACTTCAATTGGAAAACCCTCGAAATGGTTTTTAACATTAAATCTCGTGAACCAGAAAAATCAAACAATTACACATAAAGCATCGATCACTTTTGCACCGCATCAACTTCGGAATGAAAAACAGGCAGAGTTAGCAGGAATACGTTTGGCTACCAAATTGATAGATACACTTAAAAAAAGATAATTTATGGCTGAAATTCTTTTCAATAAGATTTCTCTCTCTTCTCCTTCGCAAGAGGTGCAGGAAATGGAGAATACTATCGTGGCGTTCCATCCAACAACAGCCCCCAAGGCTTTCAACAAATACACTCTTATGCCTTGGTTCGTAGCTTCTCTCTTTATCGCTCAACCACCGTCTTCGCAATCGGATAGAGTAACTCGAGATATTTCTGATCTGCAGAATGCGAAGGATGCTTACAAGCGAGTTCGAGCAGCAAGAATTTTAGGCCTTTCAAAAGCAATAAAACAGTTAACACATGAACAGGAAACACACGTACATGAAGCGCTTATTTTGGCGCTTGAGGATAGTGACAAAACAGTTCGCGTCGAAGCAGCTATTGCATTGGCTTTTTTTTACAATGAAAAAGCCATTCCCGTTCTCTTGCAAGCTTTAGAAACACCGGATTATAGAAATGACTCTGTTTCAGATGCTTTTTTTCAGTTGGGTGAAATGGTCGTTGATGCTTTAGTGGAACAACTCAAAAAGGGAAATGAACCCAAACATCGCGCACCTACGGATCGCCAAATTTTTCTCATCCAAACGTTAGGGAAATTAAAAAATAGCAAAGCAGTGAACACATTGATTTCATGTTTAAAAATTCCTGCCCTGGCGAAAGAAGCAGCGATTGCCTTATTTGCTATGGGAGATGAAAGAGCATTTGAAACATCGCCATCAGCAAGTGATATATTACTTTCAAGCATCGGAACAGGAGAGTTCGAAGATCGTGTCTCCACAGTTGAACTGCTTGTTGAACGGGATGACAAGCGCATATTATGGCCTGCAGTTCAATTGCTCGAAGAGCTTCATCGATTAAAGGAATATACAAGACCCGATGATGACTCTGCACCAAGATTAGAACATCTCCTGTCAAAGGTAACACAGTGTCTCATAAAACTTGGAGATCCACGGGCTGCAAAAGCTTTGCACAATACAGGTAGAGGAAGAGATACAGTTGAAGCACTTTATGAGACAGCAATAACGAAAGTAAAAACATCTGGCGATCTTCGAAAAGCCATCCGCTATCAAAAAATGTTACTCGCCATGGACCGTGATTGGAAAGAAGATTTTTTTTCTGAACCATTTTCAAATGAAGAAAAAGCAAGGATTCATTTCGATATCGCACGTCTCTATCAACAATTGAATGAAATCGATCAGGCCATCGCAAACTGTAAAAAGTCGATTGCCTTATGCGATACTTGCGATGACTATAGTGCAAAAAAGCTTTTTATTGAACTCACCCAGCCACAGCCGAACAAATCAAAATCCATTCCGCTCGCCTATTTGGGATTCGTAAGTCTAAAAAATACCCCAGTTCTCAATCGTGATATGCGTATCATGTTAGAAACAACTCTTTTTCAGGCCTTAAAAGCACGACAGGTGGACGTCCAGATCCCTAATGTTGACGGATACATGGACCGACAAGAAATTTCTCTCTGCTCAGAAGAAGCCTGTGTTTCAGAAGTTACCGGGATGATGGGTCTGGAAGCTGGACTTTATATTGGAATTGAAGAAAATTCTACGTCACTCATCTTTACGGTGAATGTTGTTGATCTGGAAGGTCGTATCTCCAATCGTGTTGCCATAAGTCGAACCAGGGAAAAGTTAAGAAGCATTCAGGATTCAGAAAATGTCGCGAACGCATTAGCAGATGTCTTTTTGCAACAAAATCATTAACCAGACTTCCTCCTATCCAAAAACCTAACATCTTCTTGAAAAAAATCTTTCAGGCGGTTGAGCAAACGTTCTTCTATCTGGCGAACTCGCTCTTTGGTAATCCCATAGTCATCAGCAATTGCTTGCAAGGTCAGAGGAAGTTCAGACATGAGTCTCTCTTCAAAAATCTTCAGATCGCGTTCATTTAAACTTTTTGCAAATTCTGCAAATTTTTCTTTGAGAATATCTTGCGACTCAGCATCAGCGATCGCTTCATCAAGCGGTTTTTCATCAAGCGCAATAAAATCACTGAGGAGTGTTTCCTTTCCTCCATCATTATTTCTCATGGGAGCATCGAGAGCATATTCAGGTTGCGTCAATCTCTTTTGCATTTCCACCACTTCTTTTTCAGGAACTCCGAGCTGCTTTGAAAGCATTGCAGGCGTTGCATAATATCCCATGGCTTCAATTTTTTGTTTTTCATTCATTAAGTTAAAAAACAACTTACGCTGGTTTTTTGTTGTTCCGATTTTCATCAATCGGAAATTGTCGAGAATAAATTTCAGGATAAATGAACGAATCCACCACTGGGCATAGTGACCGAGTCTCGCCCCTTTTTTTGGATCATATTTTTGAACAGCCGTGAGAAGTCCCACTGTCCCCTCTTGGATGAGATCGAGCACATTGTGATACGCACTTCGATATTCCATCGCAATTTTGGCGACCAAACGAAGATGCGATGTCACAAGCTTTCGTGCTGCTTCAATATCACCTTGCTCATGATATCGCTTCGCCAGATCGAGTTCTTCCGTTTCCGTCAAAAAAGGATATGCATTCATTTCTTGGAGATAGGCTGTTAGCGGATCCCGCAGCGCCAGCGCTGAACTTCTTTTCTTCGGTTTTTTCTTTTTTTCTATCTTCATATTTTAAAAACCCTTAAGTCATTGCGAGGAGCGCAAGCTCCGAAGCAATCCCCTACAAATAGTGTTTTCGGGAGATCGCCACGCCCGCCACTAAACCATTGTCGGGCTCACGATGACATTCTTCTAAATCTTTCTATATTCAATTGTCTCGACAGTGTCGAGATTATCTCAATAAGCCAAACACTGTCTGACTTTTTTCATCTTTGAATTCCGTTGTGCTTTCAATTGTGTTTCACGTTTTGGTATTTAAATGCGGCTTTATTCGAGCAATGACAAGTTTCACCTCGTTAAGACTTCCTCGTAATACTTCCTTCACTTCTCGATCAATGGTCTGGAATTGAAACGATACCCACTTGAATATTTGCTGTTGAATACCTTGACCAACAACAACTGGGCTATCAGGAGAAATTGTACTCCCAGCAGGACTAAACCATGCTCCTCCCGAAGAAATAGTTCCTCCTCCTGATATTGAACAACCATGTCCCATTTTTACCGAAGCGCCTCCAGGGAAAGAAATTTCTAAAGTTTTTTGTTCGATTTTCTTTTGCGGTGTTAATTGATCATGTTTGTTTTCATTTACCAATTTCGCTAGCAACGGTAGAAAGTGAAGACCACTACGATTGTATTTTTGAGCCTTTTCAAGTTCATCATACAATTCTGAATGTCGGTTTTTCAGATCGGGCAGTTTGTTGTTGATAAAATTTTCAAACCCTTCCTTTGTTTCGCTGGAAATTGGAAAACCTGTTACTCCCGAAAAGTTCAGAACTTTTTCACAGATTTCTTTTGCAAGATAGTCAAGAGGTGACCGTACATTTTCAAAAAAGTTTTTTACCAAAACACCGATACGAGGATTTATTTTTTTATTCCCTAGGCTTTCCTGATATAAATCGGATATTTCTTGCAGCTGTTTTTCAGCCTCATTCAAAAGAATGCCTATGTCTTCAAATCGTTTCATATTTCAGATCGAAGTTTTTGACGAATACACCACTCGTCCACCGCAAATTGTATGGAGGACTTTTCCCTTCAGTTTCCAGCCATCAAACGGAGTGTTGCGAGATTTGGAAGCAAAGGTGGAGACATCGATCACATGACGACGATCAGGATCAAAAATCGTGATATCAGCATCAGATCCAACTTTGAGCGTCCCCTTTCCTTCAAGACCAAAAACTGAAGCTGGTTTACAGCTCATGGCATCAACTAATCGTTCGAGCGATATTTTCTTTTCATGAACTAAGGTAAGAGAAAGTGGAAGTGAAGTTTCAAGACCAACAATTCCGTTCGAAGCAAGATCAAAACCAACTTCTTTATCGGTGAGCGCATGCGGGGCATGATCGGTGGCAATCATGTCAATCGTTCCATCTTTAAGTCCCTCGATAAGCGCCAGACGATCTTCTTCAGTTCGAAGAGGTGGATGCATTTTGGTATTCGGATCATAACCACGAACCGCCTCATCGGTTAAGACGAGATGATGAGGCGTCACTTCACAGGTCACATGATCTCCCCTCTTCTTTGCATAGCGAATCATCTCTACACTTCGTGCGCTCGAAAGATGCGCTACATGGAGATGCGCTCCTGTGAGTTCAGAGAGAAGAATGTCACGAGCAATCATGATGTCTTCAGAAGCGTGAGGAATTCCTTTGAGACCAAGCTCAGTTGAGACTCGCCCTTCATTCATGACTCCCTTTCCGAGTGAAATGTCCTCAGCATGAGAAATAATGGGAAGCCCGAAGGGCTTTGCATACTCCATCGCACGACGCATGAGAGATGAGTTCATGATTGGTTTTCCGTCATCACTTAACGCAATGACTCCAAGCTTTGCCATGTCTCCAATATCTGCAAGCTGTTCTCCTTTAAGCCCACGACTAACAGCTCCAATCGGCAAAACCGTAATGAGCCCCACTTCACGAGAACGAGTGAGGATATATTCAGAAACTGAAGCAGAATCATTTACAGGATATGTATTTGCCATGCAGCAGACAAGCGTGAATCCGCCAGCCGCAGCGGCGCGCGAGCCAGAAGCAATATCTTCTTTATATTCGAAACCAGGATCTCGAAAATGAACATGGGGATCAATGAACCCTGGCGCCACAACAGCATTTTTCACATCATATACAACAGCGTCAGCCGGAAACTTTTTTGAATCTGTCAACGCCGCAATTTTTCCTTGGCGAAGAATGACATTCATTTTCTTGCGAAGTTTTTGACTCGGATCAAGCACCAGCCCGTTTTGGATAACAACCGTTGTCATGTCCCCTTTTCTCCTTCGCCACCAAGCAAGAGATAGAGAATCGCCATGCGAATCGCGACACCATTCGTCACTTGATCTAAAATCACAGATCGCGGTCCATCAATGACATCTGGAGAGAGTTCGATACCGCGATTCACTGGACCTGGATGCATAATAAGAAGCTCTGTTTTTGCCTTTTTTAATCTCTTCTCATTGATACCGAAATATCGTGCATATTCTCTGAGACTTGGGAAAAGATGTTCTTCGAGTCGCTCTTTTTGAATCCGAAGAGCAATGAGAACGTCGAGTTTTGGAATGATATCGTCAAATGAAGGAACCCACGTCACTCCATATTCAGCTTCAACTGAAGGTGGCATAAGCGTCAGAGGTCCACAGAGATAAACTTTGAGTCCCATTTTGCGAAAGAGGAGCATGTCTGATCTCGCGACTCGTGAATGGGCAACATCACCGACGATTCCAACCTTGAGGCCTTTGACTCGACCTAGTTTTTCGCGAATGGTGAAAAGATCGAGCAAGGCTTGGGTCGGATGTTCATGCATTCCATCTCCAGCATTGATCACATGTCCTTTTTTTATCAGCTTTGAAGCAAGGAGTGGCGCTCCGGCTTGATTGTGGCGAATGATGAGAATATCGGGATTCATCGCTTCGAGATTCAAAACCGTATCTCCAAAACTCTCCCCTTTTTTCGCCATCGCACTTCCAGAAGTTGAAATATTAATGGTATCGGCAGAGAGACGCTTTCCAGCGATTTCAAAAGAGAGACGCGTTCGTGTTGAATCTTCAAAGAAAGCGTTGATCACGGTGCGACCACGAAGGGTCGGAACTTTTTTAATATCACGTTCTGAAATTTCTCGGAAAGAATCGGCTGTTTGAAAAATAAGGTCTATATCTCTAGAACTGAGATCTCGGATCGATAAGATGTGTCGTGTCGAAAGAGCCATCAAATGTTATATTTTCCTTTTGACGATGACTTTGTTTTCTCCATCAATAGATTCAAGCATCACTTTAATGATCTGATCTGCATCTGTTTTGACTTTTTTCCCAATATAGTCAGCCTGAATCGGAAACTCCCTCCAACCGCGATCAATCATTACCATGAGGCGAATAAATTTTGGGCGACCATAATCAATAAGCGCATCCATCGCCGCACGAATCGTTCGGCCGGTATAGAGCACGTCATCAATCAGAATAATGCCGCGGCCCGTAACTGAAAACGGGAGCTCGGTTGGTTTCACCAGAGGCTGTTCAGCCACTTCTGACAAATCGTCACGATAAAGATTAATATCGAGAACTCCGGTATCAATTGGTTTTTTCTGAACCTTTTCAATCTTTCGCGCAAGCCAATCAGCAAGAGGAACACCGCGCGTGCGGATGCCGACAAGCGCCACTCCATCGGTACCTGCGGCGACAATTTCTTTTGCGATTCGCAGGAGTGCCGCATCCATGTCTTTTACGTTCATTATGAGTTTCTCTTCCACATGGCTCTCCTTGTCATAAAAAAGCCCCCCTCTTTTACGGAGGGAGGCTTTTGCAGTGCTCTGTTCGCGAACTTGATTCATTTGGGGCTGTTTCTGTATAGAAACCCTCTTTTAAAGTCAAATAAAATTCACTGTTCGGCCTGTCTTCCAACCAGATATCTTTTTTGTTGATTTGAGATATCCAACTTTGGTATTCTTTGTTCATGAAAAAAACCTTGTTAACGCTTCCTCCATCTCTTCTCAGTCGCGTTCAGAAACTGAGCCATGCACGGACGAAATCTGAAGCTGTGGTCATTGCCCTCGAAGAATATGTAAAAGATCGGAAGCTCAACCGTTTAATGGACAGAATGGGAAAAGGTTTTGGAACATCCCTCCACGAACTTAAAGTGGGCCGAAAACGGGGATGAAACCACTTCTCGTTGACTCTTCGGCCTGGATTCAGGCTTTTTCACGCAAGCCAGAAAAAAAACTTCAAAACATTTTGCGTGATGCGAAAGATGCCCATCGTCTGTCAACCTGCGGGATTATCTTTTTAGAAGTTGTACGAGGGGGCCGAACTCCTCGAGAATATGAGGAGCTCCAAGAAGAATTTCACTCCATGCATTGGCTCTCTACAGAAGAGGAACATTGGTCAATGGCAACTGATATGGGATTTCAACTTGCAAAAAAAGGCTTTCGGCCCCCATCGACTGATCTCTTAATCGCTTCGCTTGCTATCTCTACAGATTCCGAACTTCTTCACTGTGATCGGCACTTTGACCAAATCGCTCAATTTTTTCCGCTACGAATTGTATCTTCATTATAATATTTTTTTAAAGAACGCCTCTCATCCAATCTCCTGCCAGGCAACTCATGGCTCTCTTCAGCCGATAATGAAGTTAAAGAGGAGCCACATACATGAAGAAAACATTTATCTTGCTGCTATTGACGATTATTGCTCTCAGCTTCACAATAAAAAGTTTAGCATTTACAATACAAACCTTTGAATCCACACAGCATTCAATAGCGCAAGCTATCAGAAAGGGAACTCCATCACTTGAAGAGTGTCAAGAAGAGTATCAAAGAATCCAGGAAGATATGTGGCAAGCTTGGGAATCTTATGATCAATATCTCGAAAATAGTCCCAACCTTGATATGGCACTCAATGATATTCTTCGTCGCGTAGGTGATCTTGAAGTAAGACTGTTTGAATGCCTTGAAAGAAGAAATCAGAGATGGGAAGAGTCTGCTGGTTCCATGACATCTAGTGGGAGCACCATGAGTGGAACAATCGGACGTGGAGGTAGTGTGATCCACACCATTAACATTCGGTTTCATGAACCCATTTGCTCTCATCCGATATCCCGCACGATTCGTGAAGCCTGTCTCGCTGATTGCCAAAGGGCAGTAGAAGAAGCACGAGATCAATTACAATGGTTTAGAACACATCCTGATCCAGAACAGTTTTGGATGGATCACATCGCAAGTTGGGAACAATATAGTCGTGAATTAGCTGCTCGATTACTTGCATGTGAGGGACCTGGAGATAATCCGCCTCCAAATTCAAGGACACCACGTTTCGACACGAAATGAAGAGGAGTGCATGGTAAAAGCGGTTACATTGCTTAAGGCTTATGTGAGTCAACACGTGGAAGCGATGAAAATCTCCAAAAACAACTCCAACAATTTGATCGCAATGGTGATGGTGCGGTTGGGAAGTTCTTATGGGGACAGAAATTTCTCTCTTTTAAAATTTCTCACACAATCACTCTTCCAAACTCGTGCCAGCGGATGCCGCCGTGGTCGTGATCGATTCTGGGGTCAAGTCTTGACATGAGTCATGAAGGAGTTTGAAAGCTGACCAACTTTCTTTTGGAGCTGCTTTTCCCGCTGCAACCTCTCTCTAAAACGCCTTTGAACAGTCGCAACTGCATAAACGGTATTGCAATGTAACCACCTTGCAATCTCCTTTTGTGAAAGTCCCAAAATTTGCCGCAACAGATAACATGCCATAAAATAGGGTTCATTCTCTACTCCCCTCATTCTCTTTCTCAAAGAGGAGACAGGCACATTGTATGCAAAAGCTACATGCTGTAACAGTTCAGTCGGCTTCAATTTTGGTCGAGGAACTCTTATTGCTTTCGAAACTTCCTTTTGATGACGATTGTTATCCATGAAATTTTCATAGATCCACTCTCGAAACCCTCTACTTCCGACAAGAATATTTTCTTCTTCAAGAAGAGAGAGTAAATGTTCCGGGACACCAGCTTGTACAAATTGATTCAACGCACTCAAGGCAGATCGTTTATTTTTTCCAAATCGATCCAAGACTTCAGCTGTGGAAAGCCATTTTGGTCGATATTTTTCTCGAATATAAGCACTATGGCTTGTCCATCGGTGTTCACCAGGATGATTCGTAAGCCCTCCCTTTACAGGATTGAGATGAATATAACGTACAAGTTCCAAGAGATATTCTTCGCTTTCAACTATTCGCGCTTTATATCTCCCTCGAAACAAAGAACCGTCTGAGCCATGAAAATAATTGAAGCGCTGTGTATAGACTCCGTTAATGTGTCGCATCGCCCGCCCCAAGTTTCCTGATGGCGTGTGAATGAGGAGGTGATAGTGATTATCCATTAAAGAATATGCATAAACTTTGAGAGAAAACATTTCTGATGCATCTCCAATAAGGTTGAGAAAAGAGATACGGTCATTTTCCGTAAGAAAGATTTGGCGCTTTCCTTGACCACGATTCATCACATGATGCCAAGCGCCAGGATATTCGATACGAAGAGGTCGTGCCATATGCGCAGCGCTAGAGTATGAACAGGTATTGTGTCAAGAAAACAAAGAGCGTCAAAAGAGGGTCAAGTCTTGACATGAGACATCTTTTCAAATTTCCGGGAGAGAAATTGACTCATGTCAAGACTTGACCCCAATTGACCACCTGATTAACGAATCAATCTTCCAAACTCGTGCCAGCGGATGCCGCCGTATTCATTATCGAGAGAGAGCCAAACAAAGAGAGCTTTTCCCTTCACATTTTTCATCGGTACAAAACCGGTAATGCGACTATCTTCGGAGTTGTCTCGATTATCCCCCATCACAAAAATCGAGTCGGGAGGAACAACAGCTTCGGTCTCCACACGTCCCAGATGCTTGATGTATTGAACCACATAGGAAACACCATCAATGGTCTCTTCATAAAAATCGACATCCTGCCAGCCTCGCACAAAGGGTATCGTTTTTACCAAACCATTTTCCAGACGAAGCAATCTTTTATTCTGAGGATCTTCACTGACAACAAGTTTTTTTCGCTTTAACGTCTCACCGTTGAGCGTCACCTGATCATCCACAATACGAATGCGATCTCCAGGAATTCCGATCACTCGTTTAATAAAATTCCGTCCATCACCAGAGGTGTTTAAATAAACAACCACTTCGCCTCGCTTTGGTGTACGAAACCAATAAGGTCGAATCGTGGTAAAAGGAACTCGCGGACCATACACCAGTTTATTCACAAAAATATGGTCCCCAATCGAGAGCGTCGGAATCATCGATCCCGACGGAATTTTAAACGCTTCAATAAAAATGGCTCGAATCGTTAACGCCGCTAATCCAGCAAGGAGTAAGGCTTCCACTCCTTCACGAAATTTCGTTTTCTTTTTCATCAAAAGCTCCGTTGTTAAGATTTTGTTTTGAGAACACTTCGAAATGCCTCTTGTGGAATTTCTACACTTCCTACCTGCTTCATTCTCTTTTTCCCCTCTTTTTGCTTCTCTAAAAGTTTTCTTTTTCGAGTAATATCACCACCATAACATTTTGCCGTCACATCTTTGCGAAGCGCTTTCACGGTTTCGCGTGCAATGATTTTTCCACCAATAGCAGCTTGAAGCGCAACATCATACATTTGACGCGGAATAAGTTCGCGAAGTTTCTTTGCCAACTCTCGCCCACGATCATAAGCATCGTCACGATGAAGAATCGTGGAAAGAGCATCGACTTTCTCACCATTGATGAACATGTCAAGCTTGACCACAGTTGCAGCACGATACCCTTTCAATTCATAATCGAGTGAAGCATAACCTTGCGAAAGTGATTTCAGTTGATCGTGAAAATCGACCATCATTTCATTAAAGGGCAAAAGGTATTGAAGCATCACCCGTTCACGCCCAAAAAACTCCATCTGCTGCTGCTCACCTCGTCTCTCTTCACAGAGTTTAATAACATTGCCCAAATATTCTTTGGGAAAGTGAAGACTGACAAGCGCTACCGGTTCTCGAATTTCATCAATACTCGAAGGGTCGGGAAGTTTTGCAGGATTATCAACCGCAATTATTTTCCCCTCTTTTGTCACCACTTCATAGACAACCGTGGGAGCGGTTGAAATAAGATCCAGTGTATACTCTCGCTCTAAACGCTCTTGCACAATCTCAAGATGGAGCGATCCCAAAAGACCACATCGAAAACCGAAACCGAGAGCGAGCGATGTTTCCGGCTCAAAGGTAAAAGAAGAATCATTCAATCGAAGTTTTTCGAGAGCATCACGCAAATCTTCATATTGTTTTGAATCGACCGGATAGATTCCTGCAAAAACCATCGGCTTCACTTCTTGAAATCCGCGCAGAGCTTGCGATGCTGGCCTCTCTTTTTCGGTGACAGTATCTCCAATTTTTGCATCACGAATATCTTTGATATTCGCAATCACAAATCCGACTTGACCAGCACTGAGCGCGGGAACTTCAACGGGATGCGGAGAAAAAATTCCGAGCCGCTGAACTTGAAACTCTTTATTCACGTTCATCAGTTTAATCATCATCCCTTTTGCAATGCTTCCATCCATCACGCGCATCAGAGAAATAACCCCTTCGTAACTATCAAACCAACTATCAAAAATCAGTGCGCGCAGCGCTTCATCTGGCTTTCCCGCAGGTGGGGGAAGACGTTCCACAATCGCTTCTAAAAGAGCGGGAATTCCTGCACCCGTTTTTGCGGAAACTAAAACCGCGGTTTCACCATCAATCCCCAATGTTTCTGTAATTTCCTCTTTGACCGCTTCAACATTCGCGCTCGGGAGATCAATTTTATTGATGACTGGAATAATTTCGAGACCACTCGCAATGGCAACAAGAGCATTCGCAATGGTTTGCGCCTGAACCCCCTGCGCAGCATCGACCACCAAAAGAGCCCCTTCACACGCTGAGAGAGAACGAGAGACTTCATAGTGAAAATCGACATGGCCCGGAGTATCAATGAGATTAAACTGAAACGTTTCCCCTTTTAAATTTTTGTAGGTAAGTGCAACACTTTGAGCTTTGATGGTAATCCCGCGCTCACGCTCAAGATCCATTTTATCCAAAAACTGCTCGCGGCGTTCGCGTACGGAAAGAGCTCCGGTAGCATCGAGAATACGATCAGCAAGTGTCGATTTGCCGTGATCAATATGGGCGATAATACAAAAATTTCGAATGTGTGATTGCACGGAGATAGGACTCTTGAATGGTTAAAAGCTATTGTTCATTTAAAACGATCAATGGTTCAACACCTTCACGTGTCCGGATTTCCTCCATATAATGTTCTGCATTTTCGCGAGATTCAAAGCCCCCAATACGTACCCGATACCATCGACCACGATCAGGAATATCTGCAATCATCATATAAGCAGCATAGCCCTTCCCTTTCCATCGATCAATCGCAGCGTTTGCTTCTGAAAGTTCCGAATAAGAACCGACCTGAACCGAATATTTAGCCGCTTCTGCGGATTTTACTCTTACCACCCCTTGCGGAGAGGCTGCGCCCTTTTCTGGGGTTGTACTCTCTTCGAATGGAGGCGGAGTTGAAGCTTCTTCTGCAAGAGTTGTTGTTTTTGATTCATCTTTTGTTTGAGGTGCAGAGTTTTTAACAGAAGGCGCTTCCTCAGTTACTACCTTACCGGTTTGATCGGTTCCAAGCATTTTTGCGATGCGTTCTTTTAATTCAGGAGTTTGCGCTTGTTCAATGAGAATTTTCGCCATTTTGGTGATTTCAGGATCCTGCGTTGTTTTTATCTCTGCCTCGTTTCTCTTTTCTTGATCAGAAAGAGACGCGGTCTCAAAACCCAAAAATTGACGCCCATAGCGAGCCCCTAAGTAAAAAATGAAAAAAAGTGTAAAAACTTCCAGCAATAACAGGGCAAAAAACTGGCCGAAGGTAAAACGACAAAAAAAGTCGCTTTCATCTTCTCTTCGTGGCCGTGGATACTCAGACATCATCTCTCCCCGTCATCTGTTCAGGCGCTTCAAGTCCTAAAATTCTGAAACCGTTTTGTATCACAATTTGAATATTTTTCAACAAATACAGGCTTGCGCCTGTTTTCTGGGTATTTCTTTGCAAAATACGATACCGTTCATCCTGTTTTGCCTTGCTATAATAGGATTGAAAGAGTTTTGAAAGCTCTAAAAGATAAAACGCAAGGCGATGCGGTTCAAGAAGTTGTGCGCTCTTTTGAATGATTTTTGGATACGACGCCAACATCTTCGTCAGCTCAATCTCTTCCGGAAGATCAAGAAGACGCACATCGACTTTTTCGAAGGAGAACTTCAGCTCGTCGGCTTTACGAAAAATACTGCAGATACGAGCATGAGCGTATTGAATATAATAAACGGGGTTTTCAGGCGACTCAGTTTTTGCGAGATTCAGATCAAAATCGAGCTGTGCGGTGTGAGAACGCATGAGAAAAAAATAGCGACAGACATCTTTTCCGACTTCAAGAAAAACATCACGCAACGTTTCATATTGCGCACTGCGCGTCGACATGGAAACCAGCTTCCCCTCATGAATCAAATTCACCAGTTGAATGAGAACAATATCGAAAGAGTCTTCAGAATATCCAAATGCCTTTACAGCAGCCTTCATGCGACTGACATATCCTCCATGATCAGCACCAAGAACATTCATAACGCGGTCAAATCCACGATCATATTTTTCTTTATGATACGCGATATCAGCAGCAAAATAGGTAAGCGACCCATCACTTTTCCGCAGGACCCTATCTTTATCATCCCCAAATTGAGTAGAACAAAACCATAGCGCTCCCTCTTTTTCGTACGTAAATTTTTTAGCGGCAAGAAAATCAAAGGTCTTTTGAATACTCTTTCGTTCGTGAAGAGTATGTTCATAAAAATAGGTGTCATGATTGACGCCGATATCCTTAAGATCACGCTTGATTCCTTCAAAAATCGAGTTCGCGGCATACGTTGAACATATCTGAATCGCCTCTTTTTCAGAGCGCTTGAACACATTATCTCCCTGTAATTGATAAAGTTCTTCTGCAAGAGTGCGAATGTAAGTTCCTTGATAATAATTTTCTTTAAAATCAACAGTTTCTCCCTTAATTTCTCGAAGTCGCATGAGAACTGAACATCCCAGTGTCTCCATCTGAATTCCGACATCATTCAGATAATATTCTTTGGTCACGTTATATCCCATCGCTGTGAAAAGGTTGGCAAGAACATCACCATAGACAGCTCCCCTTCCATGACCAATGTGAAGAGGCCCCGTCGGATTTGCGCTCACAAACTCAACCATAAAATGCTTTTTTTGTTTAAAGCTCTGCGTTCCATAGGTCTCTTTTTGCGTGAAACAGTCATGGAGAAGTTCCAAAAAATAATGAGGATGAATGGAGAAATTAATAAAGCCAGGACCGGCAATATCGACACGCTGAATGAAATCTTCCTGGGACAATTCCTTTACAATTTTCCCCGCGATGTCGCGCGGAGACTTTCCTTCCCCCTTAGCCTGCATAAGCGCGAGATTTGTGGCAAAATCTCCGTGGGAAGCCATCTTGGGTTCTTCAAGCTCAACTCTTTCAGGCAAAAGAGAAAGTTCACCATTTTGAATGCAGCGCTCGTATGCTTCTAAAAGAAATTGTCTGAGTTTTTGTTCAATCATTCTTTTTCCCTACGACGACACGCACAAGCTCATCAGGATGAAGATAGGTCTGCGAAACACGAAGAATATCTTCTTTGGTCACGCTTTGAAGCGAATCTCGAAATTCTTTCCAATAATCGTCTGGATAACCGTAAAAACGAAAAAGCGCTCGTTGTTCAACAACGCGAAAAGCGCTATCAAATGAAAAAATCTGCTGATTCAAAAGTGATTTCTTTGCAAAAGCAAGCTCAAGATCTGAAACACCGCCTCCTTCATGAAGGCGTCGAATATGGGAAGTGATCGCTGCAATTGCCTCTTCGGTTGATTCTGATTTGGTGGCAAGACGAACTTCAAAAAGACCGTAATCGGTTTCGGGACTAAAACCACTTGAGACATAATAGACAAGTCCTCGTTGACTTCGAATTTCCTCCACCAGTCGACTTTTAAAAGCCCCTCCTAAAATATAATTCATCAGGAGAAGAGCATACTTATCAGGATTCGTTCGTTTTACTCCCAGATGACCGAGATGGATATACGATTGCGTAAGATCTTTCTCGATCCATAGATCGCGAGCCTTAAATTGCAACGGAGTTTCTGGAACAACGGGAAACGTGAAAGGCAAAGAGGATACTTCTTGCATCCATTGCTCGAGCATCGAGATCACCTTCTCCGTCGAAAAATCTCCTGCTATTGCCAAAATAATATTTTGAGGGCGAAAAAAAGTAGCATGAAAAGTTTGAGCATCATTCCGCGTTAATTTTTTAATGTCTTCTTCGACAGGCTCTCGTGCCCATGGATTATCCGCTCCATAAATCAATTTTCGAATTGCCTTGGCGGCAACCGTTGCCGGGTCATCGCGCTCCCGTCGGATATCCTCTAGCAAGTTATTTTTCACAATATCTAAACGATTGGGATCAAAACGAGGTCGCAAGAGCATTTCGATAAAAGAATGAATTCCTTCTTCAAGATGATCTGACAGCACCTGCAGAGAGGCCTCGCCCTTTTCGCGATGAATTTCGGTTTCCATCACAATGCCAGAGTCATCGAGTTTTTTGTCGAATTGAGAAGGTGAAAAAGCACGCGTTCCACCGCTTCTCATAAAACGTCCTACAAAACGAGCAAGACCCCTTTTGGATGGAGATTCATAAATACTCCCCACATGCGTCATTGCTGAAATGGTGACGAGCGGCAACGTATGATCTTCCAACAAAAAACAGGTCATTCCGTTCTTGAAGGTGACCTCTTTGACTTCTGGCACAATGAGTTTCGGCATTTCTGTCGGTTCAAGACGCTTCACCATCCGTTGCTTACTGCAACAGACCAAAAGAAAGAGAAGACTAAAAAAAAAGAGTGGTTTTTTCTTCATAAACCCTTCCCTTTTTGTACTCGCTCAACCACGACCTGGTTTTCATTCACAAAGTAATGACGGGAAACTCTTCGAATATCTTCTGCGGTAACTTTTTTTAATTTTTCAGGATAATCAGCAAGAAGCGTCCAATCCCCAAACAGTGTTTCAAAACTTGCAAGAGCTCGAGCTAAACTTAAATTTGTTTCAAGCGCATACACAAAATGAGCTCGCGACATCGTGATCACTCGCAGAAGCTCTTCTTTACTCACTAATTCCTCTTTCAATTTGACTAATTCTTTTGAAAGACTTGATTCGATGAGCTCAAAAGAGACGCTTTCCAACGGCTCGATCCAAAAAACAAAAAGATTTGGCAATCGAACACCAGGAAAATCTCCATAACAATTCACGGAACGTGCAATTTTTTCTTGCACGACGAAACGTTTGTGCAAACGAGAAGACCGACCTTCGCACAAGAGCACTGCAATAGCGTCAAAAACATATTCATCTTCATGAGGAAGCGTTGGTTTATGGAAACCAAGAGTCAAAAACGGTTGCGCATCAAATTCCACACGAGCTCGACCATGATTTGGAATTGATTCGGGAGGATTTGAATTCACCGATCCAGAGGGCAAAGACCCAAAATAATGGGCGATTGTTTCTTTTGCTTTTGGAAGATCGATATCTCCCACCAATACTCCGACCATATTTTTACCGAGATAATTTTTTTGATGAAAGTTTTTTGCGTCTTCGTCGGTTAAAGAGCGAACATCTGATTTAAATCCAATTGTGCTCCAATGATAGGGTCCGCTGCTAAATGCAGTATTCACCAGTTTTTCAAGCATTATTCCATCAGGACTATTTTCATTGCTTAAACGAAGCTCTTCCAGAACGACATCGCGTTCCACATAAAAATCCCGAAATACAGGATCAGAGACCATTTGTGAAAAGATAAAAGCCCAGAGATCTAAACCATTCGAAGGCATGCTGGCATGATATGCCGTAACATCTTTTGATGTGAACGCATTTAAATGAGCAGCCCCATGTTGCGTCATAACTTCCCAGATTTCATTCGGAAGCCGGTATTGCCGCGCAGACGCCGTGAGATCAGCCACTTGCTGTTTGATTTCCTGCTGTCGAGCTTTCTGACCTGGATCATCTTGGATGCGCGTCAGTTCTCTTCCTAAAGAATTAATTTTATTCAAAAATGGCTTTTCTTTGGAAAAATCGTGAGTTCCAATCTGACGCGAACCTTTAAGCGCCATATGTTCAAACATATGTGCAAGACCTGTTTTCCCCTGCTCCTCTTCGATACTCCCGACACGCACCATCACGATGCCGGAAAAAACAGGGGTCTGCGGTCGCACGACAAAGAACCATCGCATTCCGTTCGAAAGTTCATACTCGACGACTTGTTCGCGGAGCGAAGCAGAAAAAAGAATCGAAGGTAAAAGAAAAAAAGAAATAAGAATGAAGAGAAAGATTTTTTTGATCATAAAAAATTTTTATCCAAAAAAAACAAATGAACGAGGCTAACTTACTTGACTTCGCGGAAAAAACAAAATAATTTCTACTTCCCGACGATGGGGGATTCGGGAGATCCGGAACGAAGTTGCCAGTACCCAATACATTTCGAAATAAGTCGAGCGACAAGAAAATCAGAAGCATGACGACCTGGAGTCGGAAGCAGTTCCACGAAATCCATACCGACAACGTTTTTCTTTTCCATTAAAAGTCGAACAAAGGTGGTGACATCCCACCAGGTAAGTCCACCTGGCTCTGGAGTGCCAGTCTCTGACATGATCGAACTATCAAAAACATCCACGTCGACCGTCAAGTAGACGTCATCTGTGGTGATATCATCGAGAGTTCGACGCATCCATGTTTTATGATCATGCAATTCATACGCAAAATAGACAGGGAGCTTATCGCGCTTGACCCAAAGAGCTTCTTCTTTTGAAAGACTTCGAATGCCAATTTGAACAGCTGGAAAATCTTCACGCACCCGAGCCATCGCACATGCGTGAGAATATGGCGTCCCTTCATATTCTTGACGAAGATCAGCATGAGCATCGAGTTGAACCACAGTCAATTTTGGATATTTTGTAGCGACTCCACGCACTGCAGGAGGCGTAATACTATGCTCGCCTCCAAGAACAAGAGGAAAGCGATTTGCTTTTACCGTTGCAGCAACAGCATTTTCTATGAGTTGCATTGATTGTTCGACGGTACGATTTTTAAAGTCGAGCATATCTCGAGTTGTAATCCCCACTCGCGCCGGTTCAAAATCAAGTTCTTCATCGTAGAATTCTACTTGAGCAGATGCTTCGAGTATTGCCAAAGGAGCGTTCGCGGTTCCTTGTGCATAGGAAGTCGTTGCCTCAAAAGGAACAGGAATCACTTCGATCCGTGGATTCTCTGGACGCTTTTCAGGATCGATCCCTAAAAACGGCGGCGTTGTGTGATGAGATGCCATTAGGGAATAAAAATAGCTCCAGCAACGACACTGGTCCAGAGAGCATTTTTATCGCCTACAGCGGATTGAGTCACGTTGAGAGTTTTTACAATCTCCCCGGAAATGGTCCACGTTCCTTTGCGTTCATTCCATGCTTTATCCGCATCAAAGGAGAGACCTAACGTCGTTGCGAGCATTTCAGCGGCAAGGTCTTCTGCATAATCGCCCGCTTGTTTTTCTGTTTGTCCATTTCCCTTATGTTCTGAAAGATAGCCATGATGACTTGAATCTTTAGGAATGGCGATGCCCACAGAAGCAGCGATCAAGCGATGGGGTTCATTGGTAGCATGATCATAAAGGACGCAATGTACGATTTGTCCTGGCTGAAGCTGAATCGTTCCTTTGTTTCGGGGAAGAATCTTACAATATGGAGGCAAAATACTCGAAACCCGTACCAGATTGTATTGAGCGATACGAGCATCGCGAAGAGCCATTTCGAAACTTTGCAGTTTTTCTCGATGTCGTCCGACACCTTTGGTTAAAAACATCTGCCGAGGAACATATCCAGACATGAAAAATCTCCTTTCACCTAAACATTCTTTGCGCGGGTATCATATCTTTTTCTGAGGAACAAGAAAAAATAAAAGAATAAAAAAGCCCCCCAAGATTCGTGGGGGGCTTTTCGTGTTCCCTGTTTCTTAATGCTTTGTCTTCTTCTTACCTCTTTTTTTTGTCTTACGTTTTGATTTCTTCTTGCCCTTCTTCTTTGTTGCCTTCATACCTTTTCTTTTCTTTACCATTTCCCCCTCCTTAGATGTGGAAAGTTGTTTGCTCAACCATCGACTGAAAAAAATTTTACGCAATTTAGAGCACATAGTCAAACTTTTTTTATTCAATTCGACTAAAATGATATATAATTTTGGATCATACGTTGGGTGAAATATTTTTTTTCCCGCGAAGAATGCGAAGAGCAACACATGCTGCACCAAAACCATTATCAATGTTCACGACACAAATACCTTCCGAACAACTGTTGAGCATGCCGAGTAACGCAGTAATGCCGCCAAAATTTGTTCCGTATCCAACAGAAGTGGGAACCGCAATGAGCGGAGCCGGAGTAAGTCCACCAACAACAGAAGGAAGTGCTCCCTCCATACCTGCAACAATAATAATTGCATCCGCGTGACGACATTTTTGAATTTCAGTGAGAAGCCGCGGCAATCCTGCAACACCCACATCATAATAACGCGTGGCTTCAACACCAAAATACCGAGCCGTACGCCACGCCTCCTCTGCCACCGGAATATCGGCAGTCCCTGCACATAAAAGAGCTAAGTTTCCGGCAAGAGGAGCTATTGGATGCTGGAGGAAAAGAAACGTTTTGCTGATCGGATCATAATCTATCTGAGGAAAAAGTTCGCAAAGTTCTTTGGCAGCTCCAACCTGAAGACGAGTCCCAAAGATATTTTGACCTGATTGATGCAACGTGGTGATGATTTTCTCAAGATGAAGCTTTTCCTTACGATCACAAAAAATCACTTCTGAAAAAGCATTCCGTAATGGTCGATGAACATCATGTTTTGCTGACTCAAGGTCACGAAATGGGAGATGACGTAGGATTTCAAGAACATCCTCGATATTCTTTTCGCCGTCTTTCAATTGTTGGAGCAGTTGTTGAAGACTCAGAAGGTCCATATTTTAGCGAACTCCATAACCCTGAAGATCCAGCGAGATACGCTGCCATCCCAAAAGACGAAACTTTTCGATAATTTGATTTCTGAAATGAAAAAGATGTTCCATTTCATCAACAGGAACTTCAATACGAGCAATGACTCCATGATGTCTCACACGTACTTGCTGACATCCCAGGTCGCGCAAAAAATTCTCGGCATCATCAATACGCACAAGTAATTCTGGCACCACGGGAATATTGGTTTCAACACGAGATGCAAGACATGCCATGGCTGGTTTATCCGCCATTTCAAGCTGAAGTTCTCGAGCAGAGGTTCGTATATCATCTTTGGTGAAACCAACTTCAATAAACGGTTCCAAAACTCCTTCTTTGCGTGCGGCTTCTCTTCCGGGTCGATGACCGGAAATATCTGAGATATTTGTCCCATCGATCACGGCGTGATAGCCATTTTTATCTGCAAATTGTCGAAGGAGTTGATAGAGAGATTGTTTACAAAAAAAACAACGGTTATGGGGATTTGCCAAATACTGAGGGTCTCGAAATTCTTCAGTATTGATCTCTTGAAAAGGGATCATACGACGCTCACAAAATGCACGCGCCGCTCTCCGGTCTCGTTGTGGAACAGAAGGAGAAACTCCCAAAATTGCAATCATTCGATCCTTCAATTCCTCAAAAGCAACAACAGTAAGCAGAGCAGAGTCGACACCGCCTGAAAACGCAACAACGGCGCTCTCTAAACCTTGGAGGCGCCGTCTTAGTGCCAATACTTTTTCTGCGAATGAAGAATTTAAGTGTTTTTCATCAGACACTGCCGCAACTCCCCTACTGTTTCTGCAACAAGATCAGCTCCGGCAGCACGAAGTTCTTCGCGAGTGCCGTATCCATAGGAGACACCAATTGAAGAACAACTGCAGTTTTTTGCCGCATCAATATCGAGTCCGCGATCAGCAATGACAATCGGTTTGCTAATTTTTTCTTTTTCAATCAGATGTTTGAGAAGTTCTGTTTTCGTTGCTTTTTTCCCTGCGGCATCAAGACCGTAAACCTTGGTAAAAAGACTTTTCACTCCCAAATGATCAAGAACCATTTCGCAGGAAACTTGAGGCTTATTGGAAGTAATATAAAGCGTGCCGTTTTTTGCCGCGGCATCAAGAAGACCAACAATACCTGGATAGAGACGATGCTCAGCAATCCCTTCTTTATGGAAACGTTCTCTGTAGCAATCGACACATCGTTTCAAAAACTTTTTATCTTTTTTACCGGTAATATCAGCAAAGATATCTTCAAGAGGAAAACCGATATATCGCTTCAAACGCTCAATAGGGACTGTTCTTTCTCCAACCTTTTTAAGAGCAAAATTAATACAGCGAGGAATTGCTGTTCCTGGGTTGACAACTGTTCCATCAAGATCAAAAATAAAAGCAGTTTGCTTGCTCATGGCCCCTCCCTAGTTGAAGGAAATATAAAGAGATGGCGTGTATACTCGAATGGCCCTAAAACTCAACAAAAATCGGCTCAAAATCTCTTTAAATACAAAAAAACCTCATTTTCATGAGGTTTTATGATGTTGCGGGGGTGGGATTTGAACCCACGACCTTCAGGTTATGAGCCTGACGAGCTACCAAGCTGCTCTACCCCGCGATCTGGGTGGCTTTATGCAGAACTCATTGCTAACTGTCAAGAAATCCCACAAGAATTTCTCTGGACCGAAACGATCAAAGTCTGTAGGATATCATTCTAAGTCTTTGATATAAGAGGCAAATAAAGAACATGAGCCCTATCGAAAACCACGATGAACCTCTTCATATCCTTGTTGTCGATGATGACGCCACAAATATTCTTCTCATCGAGAAAACTCTCCGATCAAAGCATTACCACGTTTCGCACGCCTCTTCGGGCGAAGAAGCACTCACTTTTGTCCAGCAGCAGCCACCAGACATCATTCTTTTAGATGTCATGATGCCCGGCATGAATGGTTTTGAAGTGTGTAAAATTTTAAAATCACAACAAAGCACTCGTCTCCTCCCTATTATTATTATTACAGCGTTACAGGAAAAAGAAGATCGTATCGCCGGGATAGAAGCTGGATGCGATGATTTTCTTTCAAAGCCGATCGATCGGCTGGAGCTTGTCGCTCGTGTTCAAGCGCTTGGAAAAGTGAAACGACTTAATGATGATCTTGATCACGCAGAAGCTGTGGTGATGAGTTTTGCTCGCGCGGTGGAGGCAAAAGACGGAACCACTGGTGATCACTGTGATCGACTTATTCGACTTGTGACTTCTTTTGGGAATTATATTGGACTCATCCCTTCTGATATTCGAACACTTGTAAGAGCAAGCGTTGTCCATGACGTTGGCAAAATTGGTGTTCCGGATTCTATTCTTTTAAAGCCAGGAAAGCTCACGGACGAAGAATGGAAAGTCATGAAGCTTCATCCTCTTATTGGAGAGGAAATTTGTCGACCGCTACGCTCCTTCAAAGATGTGCTGCGTATTATTCGTCACCATCATGAAAAGTGGAATGGCTCTGGTTATCCCGATGGATTGAAAACTGAAGAAATTCCATACCTTGCTCGCATTTTTCAGATCATCGATGCTTATGATGCCATGACCACGGTGCGACCCTACAAAAAAGCATATTCAACGGAAGAGGCGCTCGCGCTTTTGCGAGAAGAGTCCAAACGCGGACTTTGGGATCCAGACATCCTTCAACAATTTATTGCGTTTATTGAACATCATCGTGGTGAATTTTCTCTCACCAGTTAAATGGTTTTGAGGAAGTGCTGAAGGGCTTCTAACAAATCTTCCTGATCTTCAATGCCGATCGAAAACCGTACAAGCGTATCATCAATACCGCGCGCTTCACGTATTTTTGCAGGGATTGAAGCATGGGTCATCGTTGCAGGATGACAGACAAGGGATTCAACAGCTCCTAAACTCTCCGCGAGCGTAAAAATTTTCATCTTTCCTAAAGCGCTCTGGAGTTTTTGAGCATCGGCATCAAGAACAATACTGATCATCCCCCCTCCCCCACACATCTGTTTTTTTGCAAGGTGGTGGTCCGGATGTGACGAGAGCCCGGGATAATAAACTTTTCTTATTTTTTTCTGTTTCTCTAAAAAGAGAGCAAGCGCGGCAGCATTCTTTACCTGCCTTTCCACTCGAACCGAAATTGTTTTTAAACCACGGTGAGTCAACCAGACATCAAAAGGTGAAGGGTTGAGTCCATAGACCATTCGCGCTCTCCAGAGTTCTTTCGCAAGTTCACTCTCGTTCATCACGAGCGCTCCTCCGACAACATCAGAATGTCCACCGATATATTTCGTCGTGCTATGAAGAACAACGTCCGCGCCTAAAGCAAGGGGTTGCTGAAGACATGGAGTCGCAAAAGTGTTATCAACAATGGTTCTAATCTTCTTTTTTTTGCCTATCGCACAGATCGTTTTGAGATCCACGAGTTTTAAGAGAGGATTTGTCGGAGTTTCGAGCCAAATATATTTTGTGTTGGAGCGAATCGCTTTTTGCCATGCATGAACATCATTGTTCGCAACATAACTGACATCGAGCTGAAATCGATCTTTCAGATGTTGAAGCAATCGATACGTGCCACCATAGACATCATCGACTGCAAGAACATGATCTCCCGAGTGAAGCTGCATCAGAAGAGCCATCGCAGCGCCAAGACCAGAGGAATAAACCACTGCATGTTTCCCCCCTTCGAGAGCTGCAATGGCCATTTCGAGATTTTGAAAATTCGGATTATCGGCACGCGTATAATCAAAACCCTGATGTTTGTTTGGCGCTTCTTGCGCGTAGGTGGAGGTTTGATAAAGAGGAGGAACAATTGCTCCTGTTTTACTCTCCGGCTTTTGTCCCACATGAACAACTTTGGTTTGGAAACGCATTCCCACCTCCGTAAAGCCAAACTGGTTCATCGTCTAGAGTCATTTATTGACCGATTCATAAAGAGCAATCGCTTCAGGTAAATATTTCTCAAGTTGTTTCGCGCGTGCACCACTTGAAGGAAAATCGTGGACATGCGAAACACGAGCAATCTTAAAGACGATAGTTCGAATTTTTCCCAATGCCGGTTCATCAGTGAGACTATCGTAATTAAGAGTTTTTTTACCGGTGATGCGATCTTGAGCACAATGGGTAAGAAAAAAGAGGACAAGGAGAAACAACGATTTCTGAAGTACCACGCGGAGCATAAATATATGAACAGTAGCTACACTCTGCATAACGGAGAGCAAACTCAATAGTTTCATTCCACGTAAACTCTTGAGTGCTCTCCGTAATTTGATCTTCACAAAAACCTTCTTTCAAAAATGTTTTTAAGCAAGATTTCCTCAATCGTCAACTGAACTCGGTGCGATACTCCGTTACAAAGTATCTAACCGATGGGAGTTGTCAGGGGGAGAGCAGGATCTCCCCCTGACTTTAGCGAGTGCGGATTCACTTCGCACAAGCGAATAGTTGACGGGAAAAAAGAGAAGAGTAAGATTCAAGCATGAAAAATATCTCTTTTCCCTTCTTGTTTTTTTTCTTCACGCTTCTTTCCTGTTCAAAATCGACCTCTTTTCTTGAAAAACGTGAAGAGATGGTCAAACGACATGTTGAGCGTCGAGGCATCACCTCGCCATTGATCTTAAATGCTTTTCGAAATATCCCACGTGAAAAATTTGTTCTTCCTCAATATCAAGACCGTGCGTATCAAGATCTTGAACTCCCCATTGGTGAAGGACAAACGCTCGACCTTCCTTACGAAGATGCCGTGATCATCCACGCTCTCGATTTGAAACCCACCGATAAGGTCCTTGAAGTTGGAACAGGAGCCGGTTATCTCGCCGCACTGATGGGACATATTGCAAAAGAAGTCTACACGATTGAGATTCGACCTGGGCTTGCAAATACAGCACGACAACGCTTGCAAGAACTCGGATATCAGAATGTTTTTGTTCTCACCGGCGACGGTTATAAAGGATGGCCTGAACATGCACCTTTTGATGCTATTGTTCTCACCGCTTCTCCCGATTATGTTCCTGAACCTCTTGTAGAACAACTTCGAGAAGGTGGCCGACTTGTGCTCCCTCTTGGAGGAGAAAAAAAATTTCAAGAACTTGTGCTATATACAAAAGAGAACAGGAAACTCAAATTGCTGAAACGACTTTCCGGAGCTCAATTTGTTCCGATGGAAGGTATCATCCAAGAACAAGAAAAAAAATAACTCTCCGCTCATGCTGAGCTTGTCAAAGCATATGGCTCACCCTTCGACAGGCTCAGGGTGAGCGAGAAGACTCTTTATGCTTCAATACATATCGAATCCCAATCAAACTTGATGTTGTTCCCATCACAAAGAGAAACAAAAGAATAAGCGTTGGCATCGAAGGACTCGTTGCGTTCATATCGCATCGACAATTTGTTCCCGAAGCATGCTGTTGAGGCATGCCTCCCAGAAAAACGAGAGCTCTTTCTTGAGGAGCTGGAACTGGTTCATTACTTTTTCCAAAAACATCATTCACCACAATAAATTGATAGTTTTGAGGTGGATCCCAAGAAATCGAGGTTGGTCGTATGAGGTCAATATTATGAAGAGATCCTCCAACTAGCTCCTGTGCTTCTCGACGAGAACGAATTTCTGATTTTACTTTTCCCCAATCGAGCTGACGTTGTTCTATCGGAATTGCATTTTTTGGCCCCCCTGCAACACCTGTAAATTGAGCTTCGTGTGGAGGAAGACGAAAATCGATGACGTGACAGGCATAGCCAGCATCTGGCAGGACCGTGAGCGCGTTCGTTGCAACAGGAGCTCCTTGTGGAGCATTTGTCGTCACCGCAGGAAGATCAAACCTTCTTCCGGCAACAGAAATACTTTCACCGCGTTCGAGCGGAAGAAGTCGATGCTGAAGCATATTATTTAATCGATAGACCGCTCTTCCCCGATGAATTTCGACGGGCACAAGTGACGACATCGGCTGAGGATCAGGAAAATTCGGAAGCGATGAAACACTTGGGAGCAGAAGTGGAATACTGATCGCTTGATCAGGATGTTCAGGAAGCACACGAATGGGTTGCGTCACAAGAGTTGTAGAAGCTGGACGAAATTCGCGCTGAGTAAAATCTTCCATCACCGGGCCACCTACTTGAACAAGCATCCACGGACGAACATTCCCTTCTTCATCGGGAAGAACATTTCCTGAAAGCGAAAGACTCAAATTAGCCGCTGTTCTCGATTTTGCTGAAGCATTGTTAATGCAACAGACACATTTCATCACGCTAAATTCCGGTTCCCCAAAAAGATCACCCTGTTTTCCACTCACTTGACGATATTCATCATTGAGGACGGTATAATTTTTTCGAGCCTCTTCACTTGAAAATCCATCTGCGAAACAATGACAATCATCTGCGACAACAGCTCCATAAATAACAGGCCCAACAGGTCCGTCACCTGGTTG
Organism: Deltaproteobacteria bacterium RIFCSPHIGHO2_02_FULL_44_16; assembly: GCA_001798185.1. Lineage (NCBI taxonomy): Bacteria > Deltaproteobacteria > Deltaproteobacteria bacterium RIFCSPHIGHO2_02_FULL_44_16. Next base: position 33,503 of record MGRM01000011.1, read on the forward strand.
AATACACTGACAGTCCGCTGTGCGAACTTGCCCTGTCGGACAAACATTCGTACATTCAGGTCGACATTGACATGTTGCTGGATCGCAAAATTGATCATTGGCGGGACAACGCGTATCCAAGTTACAATTTGCAGGGGCTTGCGGCGTCCCGCGTGGATTACACGCAAATGTCTGTGGATTGCCTGTATTGACAATGACCGTCATCTCTCCCTGTTCAGTATGCGCTCTCGTCACTCGAGGAGCAACCACCGGAGCCTGTGGAGGTGTCGGATTCAATCCCATCGGAATTTGAGGCGGAGGAGGAGGAAATTGAGGGGGGAGCCCACGAATAATCGTTTGAACTGTCATTAAATCTTTTCGATCGGCAATCCAACGTGGATTTAATTCTACGACTTGATCCGGACGATAGGTGGATGGAAGCGGTCGCGATGCAACATTTGCTCTTCCCGGTCGATAGAGATTCGGACCTGGTAAGGGGAGACAAATACTATCAAAATAATTACAGACATCATTAAATGGATTATTGACCGAGCCGCATCGCAGTCTTGTTCGACAAATTTGTGTCGGATCATTCCACCCCACTCCATTGGCATCGGCAGCGCAGGGGTTACAACAAGAATCAGTGATCCAAAAAGGGAGATGGCGCCCATCAACTGCGTTTCCTGCTGCATTCACCGCACACACGTCACGCGGAGCGCACTCATGTGGAACAACCGTATTCTGAGTACGATCCCAAAGATTCTGCGCAAGCGCATAATAAAGTTCCGGAATACTCGCCGCTTGCACATTATTCGGATCTGTTTGGGGATCTCCCGGACATCCTGTAGGTGCATTCACCACGGGAAGGCCAGCAATTCCCGCAATATTCGCTCCTTGATTCGGTTGAATATTCACCGCCAAGCTTTTTACCCCGACGGGGCCTGGATCTCTTCCTTCTGCAAAATTTCTCGGATCACTTAATTGTCCCCCTGCAGCATAACCGATACGAATGGAACGAGGCGCTTGAATACTGGAAGCATCAAAAAAGAGAAATGCATGCGCAGTTACTTGGGCATTCGGATCGCCTCCAATTCGACGGGGAAGAAGATCACCAATTAAGATGTCATTATCTGTTCCGTTTCCATCGAAATCAGCAACGACAACAGAGGTTGCCTGTCCTGGATTGCCAAGTTCATCAGGAGGAAGTTGAAAGATTTCACCGGTTCTCGGAGTTCGTTCAATGGCACACGTGGGAGCCACACCATGATAAATATAAACACGATCAGAAAACATACGTCGATCAGATGCGCTCACCTGAAAGACAAGACGTTGATTGCGCTGATTTTGAAAATTCGGATCAATTGATACTGTCTGCTGACCGCGAAACGTCAGCACCACGTCAGCACAACCATCATCATCAATATCAGAAGCAACACCTTTATAGGGAGCAAATCCCTGAGGCACATCAATCTCATAAACTTCAGGAAGAAGAATATGCGTTAATGGCGCAGATGCAGCACGAGCAGATGAAGGCGCAATGGCATTTATATCTCTGCTCGTAAGAAGAATGTTGTGAATGGGATCAATTTTATAAAGATAAAAACGACGCACGGCATTTGCATCAACAACACCCACACCTGAAGGAACAACAAGCGATTGGCGTTCAATTGCCGGCGTAGATCCAACACGATCGATCGCAACAAAAGCATCATAGGCTTCAGGACCGACAAGTGACATTGCAAAAGGTGTAAACACACTATTGGGATTGAGCAGTTCTTTTTGTGGCTCCCCTCCCCAATCTCTTCCCCGAGACCAAAAGACAACAGAAGAAACAGATCGATGTGGAAGAAGCGCAGGTTGTAAATCCTGAAATGCTGCGGCACCTCTTCCTCCAAATCGAGCAGCAATCGAGGGGATCACAAGACTTATAGCGCCTGTTCGGGTTAAGGAACTTGTCCCCAAATAATAGCTCCAAGGATGAGCGCGGCCATCAGATGAAACATAAGGCCCACCACTCTTCGCAAAAATTTGATCGAGATTGACAAGCGCTCCCTGATTGAGCACCGCAAAACCGTCATCAGGAAAAGAAGTGGGATAAATAGAGGACGAAGGAACAAGGTTATTATAAACATTGCGAATAGTCGGAAAATTTCGAGTAACGGTAGGAGCTATACCTCCCACAAGAAGAGGAAAAAATGAAAGCTGTTTTTGTGGAAACTGCATCGCCACCACATCAATTGGAGTAAAATTGTGATGCAACATATTTTGTGGATAAGCCAAACTCAGCGCTTCAAGTTGAAATGCAACTAACTGCGCAGAGCTTGGAGGAAGGAGTGACATCACCTGGGTTGGAGAATAAGCATACCCCGCAAACTGCACACGACCAATTCCGGGACGATCATTTTTCGCAAAAAAAGTAACTGGTGAAAAATAAGAGACATCCCGAACACCTAAATCGAAGAGGTCAATACTGGGAGGATTAAAGCCTTCACCATAAAGTTGGAGATGAAGTCTGACCATGAAGGGATCATACGCCGCAGTGACAATTCCCTCTCCAATATCAGCGAGGCCAAAAGGAATCACTTCATCGAAGTCTCCGTTTGGTGGCTGTAAAAGAGGCCACGTAAAAGGATAATCATTTAATTTTACCGTCGAAGGATAACTGCGCGTCGTATACGGCGTCACCTCTTCGTCGGCATTTCCAATAAGGGATTGTTCAAGAGGATTGGCCCCCGCAAAAAGAAGTGCAAATTCATCAGGAGCCACAGTATTTCTGACATCTGAAATATGAAGCTGACGGTTGAATACATTTTCAATCTGAACTTTACAGTCAAACGTCCAGAACAAATCTGGATTTCCGGTTGTCGTCATCTGTTCAATGCGTCGCGGACACATTCCATGAAGAGGAGTTACGCTTGAACTACTGCGCTCGCCAAGACTAAAAAATCCTTCGTAATTTCCAAAACCACCTTGACTGGAAATTAACCCTGGAACTGCGACAACATCATCCAAAAGATAAGAAGTGCCTCCCAATTGAATACCAATTTGGGAATAATTAACACTTCCCACCAGAGGTTGAGGATGAACAAAAAATATAATGTCTTCGGCAAAAGACTGTGTTGCTGGTCCGACCCCAACTTGGTTTTTATTGGAGCCAATTGGAATCGGAGCCGTAAAAGTGGGAACTGGACCAGTTGGAGCAGGAGCTTGCGCCCCTTGCATCTGAGCGATGAGTGAGAGTGAAAAAAGAAAGGTCTGGAGGAAGACGATGGTGACAGCAAACATCCTCAACATATAATGCTCCTCTCCCCCGTATCATAGATACTGTGCAAAAAAAGTGCCACGACGTCGTTTTTTCGGTATCACATAACTTACTGATTCACAAGACTGTTTCTAAAAAAAGTGCGGCCGCTCTGGAGCGTTTTATCTCCATTTTTTTCAAAATGAGAAAAAGATTCATCACCGTCAAAAAACCATCCTCTGTTTCAAAGTGCTAACCGCTCATGCAGAGCTTGTCGAAGGATGAACGTTTCTAATGTTCAACAAAAATAAAGGGACGAATGCTTTCCATGATTCCAGGGCCAATGCCAGTCACATTCAGGATATCCTCGACACGCTGAAATTTTCCATGCTGTTCTCGATACTCCAAAATTCGCTCAGCTCGGCCAGGACCAATGCCAGGAAGCGCTTCGAGACTGAAAAGATCAACTGTATTCAAATTCATTTTTTCTCCAACAAGGAGAGTCGCTGATGGAAAATAAGGCCCCATCAGAACTGAATGTTCGGGGGGATGATTTTGAACTCGAGAGAAAAGAAAAAAAAGAGAAATCGCCAACACAAGAACAATTGCAACACATGAAGAACGAACATTTAACATTGAAGTTTCTCGCGTATATTGGGAGAAAGAATTATTTCTCGCACTGCTTCACTGATCACTTTGAGTTCTATAACATAAGCTCGCTCGGGAAGAACTGTTGGAAATTTATTTCCCCATTCAATGACACTGACCCCTTCTCCTTCAAAATATTCATCAAGACCAAGCGCAAGAGCTTCTTGAACGTTTTCTAAACGATAAAAATCGAAGTGAAAAAGAGGGAGTTTCCCTTGATATTCATGGATGAGCGTAAATGTAGGTGACCGAACAAGTTCAGGGTCTGAAACTCCTAACCCTTCCGCCAATCCTTGGACAAAGAGTGTTTTCCCAGCGCCAAGTTCTCCTCTCAGAATAACAATATCTCTGGGCTTCAACAAAGCCGCCACTTTTCTCGCAAAATTTTTGGTTTGTTCAGGTGATGAGAAGAGCATTTGCTTAAGCTTCATCCTTCAAGGACAACATTTGCGACCGCATAATCTCCGTCGTGCGAAACCATCAAGTGAATATTTTTCACCCCAAACGCATCCGCTCGTTCTTTCACTTTCCCCCAAAGATTGACGGAAGGGCGTTCGTCGCGTTGATCAATTTCGATATGTTGAAAATGAATTCCATCTGCTCCTTTGGGAAAAAGAGCTTTTGCAAAAGCGTGTTTCGCCGCAAAACGAGTTGCAAATCGCTGCGCCGGATTTTTTTTATTATTACAATGATGAATTTCTTTTTCGGTAAAAATACGCTTGAGAAAACGATGTTGCCATCGAAAAATAATCCCTTCAATGCGACGCACATCAATTAAATCGACTCCGATTCCGAGAATCATGATGCCTCCAAAAGAAGTTGTATTTCCTGAATCGCTCTCTCCAAGCCGACAAAAAGAGCCCGAGCAATAATGGAATGGCCAATATTGTATTCGAGGATATCAGGGATATTCTGAACCAGAAAGGAAAGATTTTCCCGATGCAGTCCGTGTCCGGCACAGACGCGAAGGCCAATATTTTTTGCCATAAACGCTGAATTCTTCAATCGTTCGACTTTGCGATCTCGATGAGCTGTCTCAAAAAATTCACTATAGGTCCCAGTATGGAACTCGATGGAATCTACTCCGAGTTCTCGGGAGGCATTCACTTGAGCGAATTCAGGATCAATAAAGAGACTGACGTGAATTCCTGCATGCTTGAGTCTTCTGATAAAAGAATGCAACGGACTCATAAGAGCAGCGACATCTAGGCCGCCCTCTGTTGTCAACTCTTCCCTTTTCTCTGGCACAAGCGTCACGATCGCTGGCTTGAGTCGACAAGCAATGTCGAGCATCTCTTCTGTGGCCGCCATTTCTAAATTCACGGGAAGTTTTCCCCATGCAAGAATCATTTCAAGATCGCGATCTTGAATATGACGCCGATCTTCACGCAGATGCAGTGTCACCTGAGCCACATGACATTTCGCAAGAAGTTCACATGCTTCAAGGGGATTTGGATATGACGTCAGCCGCGCTTGGCGTAGGGTCGCAATATGATCGATGTTCACACCGAGACGTTTCATATTTTTTGTTCTTCACCTTCCTCAGTGATGAGGAGATCGAGCATATCTAAATAGCGACGTGTTGGCGCAACATCGTGAGCACGAAAGATTGTTGCTCCATGACGACGTGCTATCGAATACGTTGCAAGCGTTGCTTCAAGCCGCTCTTCCATCGGCAGATCCAAAAGATGACCAATAAAAGATTTTCGCGATGTTCCAATCAAAAGAGGACATTGAAATGAACGAAATCGATGAAGCTGCGTCAGGATATGGACATTTTCTTGAGGAGATTTTCCACCAAATCCGATTCCAGGATCGAGAAGAATATTATCAGATGATATTCCCACCTGATGACAACGTTTTAAAGCATCTTCAAAAAAAGAAGAAATCTCTCCCAAAAGATCACCGTACGTGCGTTGCACGTGCATAGTTTCAAAACTTGAGGAAGGGAGATGATTGAGACAGATCGGAACACGATGTGACGCCACCACTTCAAGCATTTTCGAATCAAAAAGACCGGCGCTCACATCATTGACCATATTCGCTCCCTCATTGAGAGCCTGTCGCGCAACTTCCGCTTTCGTCGTATCCAGAGAAAGAGGAATATCAGAATGTTTTCGTATTGCTTTTACCACAGGAAGAACGCGTTGCAGTTCTTCTTCCAACATCACCGGTGAAGCGCCGGGACGAGTGGACTCACCGCCAATATCAATAAGATCAGCTCCTTCATCAATAAGACGAAGCGCCTTGTCACACGCTTTATCTGGTTCCACACAACGATCGCCATGAAAGTAAAAAGAGTCTGGTGCCACATTGAGCACCGCCATCAACGTGGATCGCTCTGCGGAGAGATGATATTTTCCAATATCCATAAAAAGGTTACGCTAAGTTTAAGGCAGGTTCTTCACTCTTATTTGGAGGGACCTCTTCTTTTTTGATATTCAATTTTTTACCTTGAAGGAGTTTGGTGATCTGAGCTCCATCGAGAGATTCGTGCTCCAAAAGCGCTTCAGCCAATGCATTGAGCTTCTCACGATGTGTTTGAATCAGATCTTTTGCTCGTTGATAGTTCATCTGCACAATCCGTGAAATTTCAGTATCAATGTGTTCCGCAGTGTTTTCACTAAAATCTGAGTGTTGCGCAATTTCACGCCCAAGAAAAATTTGTTCCTCTTTTTTTCCAAATGATAATGGTCCCAATTTTTCGCTCATTCCCCATTCACACACCATTTTGCGAGCAAGATCGGTGGCACGCTCAATATCATTTCCAGCGCCCGATGTTGGTTGATCAAAAACAATTTCCTCCGCAGCACGTCCCCCCATCAAAATTGCAATCATATTTTCACAATAACTTTTATTTTGAGTATAGCGTTCATTCTCTGGAAGCTGCTGCGTAAGGCCCAACGCCATTCCACGTGGAATGATCGTCACCTTATGAATAGGATCTGTTCCCGGAATAAGTTTTGCGACCAAAGTATGGCCAGCTTCGTGATAGGCTGTGTTTTTTCTCTCTTCTTCCGAAATCATCATGCTCTTTCGTTCACTCCCCATGAGCACTTTATCTTTCGCAATTTCAAAATCCCCCATCAAGATGACAGAACGATTATGCCGTGCTGCATAAAGAGCTGCTTCGTTCACCACATTTTCAAGATCGGCTCCAGAAAAACCGGGAGTCCCTCGCGCAATTGTACTGAGATCAACCTCTTTATCGAGCGGTTTATTTTGCGCATGAACCTGCAGAATCTCTTCTCGACCTTTTAAGTCGGGACGTGGAACCACCACGCGACGATCAAATCGTCCAGCTCGAAGAAGGGCTGGATCAAGCACATCGGGTCGATTGGTCGCAGCCATAATAATGACCCCTTCATTCGATTCAAAACCGTCCATCTCAACCAGTAACTGATTGAGCGTCTGCTCACGTTCATCGTGCCCACCCCCAATACCTGCACCACGATGACGTCCCACCGCATCAATTTCATCAATAAAAATAATACACGGAGCATTTTTCTTTCCTTGTTCAAAAAGATCACGAACACGAGAAGCGCCGACACCAACAAACATTTCGACAAAATCAGAACCCGAAATCGAAAAGAAAGGAACTCGCGCTTCTCCTGCAACGGCTCGTGCAAGAAGCGTTTTTCCGGTTCCCGGAGGTCCCATAAGCAAGACCCCTTTCGGAATACGTCCACCGAGTTTGGTAAATTTCTTCGGCTCTTTCAAGAACTCGATAATTTCTTCGAGCTCTTGTTTCGCTTCTTCTACTCCCGCAACATCCTTAAACGTAATTCGTTTTTGAGTTTCTTTTAAAAGTTTGGCTTTACTACGACCAAAACTCATGGCCTTGCCACCACCAATTTGAATTTGCCGCATGGAGAAAAAGAAAAAAGCAAAGAGAAGAAGCATCGGGAGCCATGAAATGAGCAACTGCTGCCAAAAGGGGGTTTCGCGCTTACGACGATATTGAACACTCGCATCACTCTGTTCCAACTTTTCCAAAGCTCGTTCACTGTTGACCGGACCAATGGTTTCAAAAAAAGCACCGTTCTTATGTTCTGATTTAAATTTCCCTCGGTATTCATCTTCCTGGACAGTGACGGACTCGACCTGATTTTGTTCAAGCGCTTGAAGAAACACTGAAAAATCGATTTTCTCCGCATTCACCATCGGTTGGTTCATAAAATGCAGAAGAGAAAGGACCATCAGGGCAATAACAAGCCACAACGCAATTGTTTTATGACGATTGCTATTGTTTTCACTTTTTCGCGGACGAGCAACCATGAGTTTTCCTCCAAAAAAGAGTTTTTAGCGCAGCTTTCTACGAATCGCAACGTAAAAGCTTCTTTACACTTCAGCGGCTTCCTTCCCTAACACCACACGATCACGATATCGCCAAAACTTCCAACCATCTGAGAGAAAGTAATGCAAAACTTCTCCCTCTTCACATTGAACAAGCGCATCCATTTTTTTCAATTGATCCGCATTGACATGGAGCGTACCGGCAGTGAGTTGTTGATAGGCCAGAACAAGAAGTCGTTTTCGGAGAGCTGTTGGATACTGTGAAAGAAGCGCTCGACTCAAGACACAATTTTCCGCTGACATCTCAAACGTTACTTCTCGAAGACATTCGCGAGCAAGAAGCAAAAGAGCCTCTTCATCCTCAGCAAGATAACCAGACATCTGAGCAAGCGACGAAGAGACGCGAGGATGATACTTTTCCATCATCGGAAGAAGTTCATGACGCACCCAATTTCGTTTATAAGAAATATCGTGATTACTTTCATCTTCGCGAAATGGAATCTTTTCACTCTCTGCATACGCCATAATTTCTGCGCGAGAAATATCAAGCAGAGGTCGAAGCAAAAATATTTTCTGAACCATCTCTTTCCACGACATCCCACACATGCCGGTCAAACCACATCCGCGCATGAGATGCATCAACATGGTTTCAGCTTGATCTTGAAGATGATGCCCCAAAACAACGCTTCGAGCCTGATGCTCTTTCGCCAGTCGGAAAAAAAAGAAACGACGAAAGTCACGAGCAGCATCTTGGAAGTTTTGTTTCTCTTCAGCCTCTTTCCAATGTTCCGTAAAAACCGAACAGCCCCAAGCTTGTGAGATTTTGATCACGAACCGTTCATCATCATCAGATGCTTGGCCTCTTTTTTTATAGTTCACGTGCGCAACCAGAATTTTCAAGGACTTCTTTTTTGCAAGTCTGACCAAAAGATGAAGAAGCGCCATCGAATCGACGCCGCCTGACACTCCGACAACCATAGTGTCATGAGGATGAATGACATCGATCAATTTTTTTTCAAAAGTTGGAAATAGTGTCATCATTTTAATTTTAAATAACGTTGTGCAGCTTTCACATAATGTTCCGCATTCGCCGTTAACGACTGAACTTCTTGATCTGTGAGCGTTCGCTTCACTCTTGCCGGCATTCCCATTACCAACGACCGCGGGGGAACTTTCATTCCTTCAGGAACCAAAGCGCCTGCAGCAATAAGCGAAGCGTCACCAATGTCGGCACCATTCATAATAATTGCCCCCATCCCGACCAAGACATCATCGCCAAGCGTGCAACCGTGGAGAATCGCACGATGTCCAACCGTTACCCCTTTTCCAATGGCAATGGAATGTTGCTCATCAACATGCAGAACACTGATATCTTGAATATTACTCCGAGTTCCAATCTGAATCACGTTCGTGTCTGCTCGAAGCACAGCGCCAAACCAAACACTCGTCTGCTCACTGAGAATAACGTTTCCGACAAGCGTTGCATTATTCGCAACAAAAGCGCTTGGATCAATCACGGGGTTTTTCCCCTCAAATGGAAGAATCATAGAACCTCCGTATTACAGGAAAGGTAGTTGGAGCCGTCATCGCGAGCCCGAAGGGCGCGGCGATCTCATGAAATCACTGTCTGAAAGAGATTGCTTCGTCGCCCATGCTCCTCGCAATGACCACAAGGTTAGCAACTGCGTTTACATTTTATACTTTCCAAAATCTTCCGGAGAAAGATTTTCTAAAATCTCTGCCCATTTCTGTTTTCGAATATTTTCATTTCCGAGAGTTTCTTCTGAAAGATCTATTTTGCGCGACTTCTCAATGACTTTTCGCGCAACAAAAATCTTCGATTTTGTCCGCAGTGCCAGAGCAATGGCGTCAGATGGACGCGCGTCCATAATCCATTCCTTCTCTTTTTGACGCAAAATAATTTCGGCATAAAAAGTATTGTCTTCAAGACTCACAATGGCAATCCGTTCAACGGAAATAGAAGCATTGGTAAGAATATTCTTCAGAAGATCATGCGTCATCGGACGCGCGAGTTCAATATGTTCAAGTTCGGTGGCAATAGCAGAAGCTTCAATGAGACCAATCCAAATCGGAAGCGCCGATTTTTCAGCCGTATCTTTTAAAATAATAATCGGCATGCTGGTAAAAGGGTCAATGGTTAACCCCGTTACCTTCATCTCCACAAATTCGTCAACGGGTGCTTCTTTTTCACTGAAGGTTGTCATACAGCTCTCCTTCAAGGGAATTCCCAAGAGCTCGCACAATGCGAACGTTCACGATGTTTCCCATCATAGCGGCAGTTCCTGTAAAATGCACGAGACGATTATCAGAACTTCGTCCTGAACAGTGGTGCGCACTTTCCTCGTCATAATGGGTAACTAAAATATCTTGTGTCGTACCAACGCAGCGTTCATTTTTTTCTCGTGTGATACGACGTTGCATCTCGAGAAGGCGTGAAAGACGTTCCTGTTTTTCAGAAAGCAGAACATCATCGGAAAGATTTTTCTGAGCAAATGTTCCAGGGCGAGGCGAATAGGAAAACGCGTATATCTGATCAAATTGAACTGCTTCGACGAGTTGCAATGTCTCCTCAAATTCCTCTTTGGTCTCACTTGGGAAACCGACAATAATATCGGTTGTAATCGCAAGATGAGGAGAACAGCGACGCAGTTTCTCAATGAGCTGCAAATAATGTTCTCTCGTGTAGCCACGTCGCATGATTTTTAAGACTCGATTATTTCCTGCTTGAACTGGAAGATGAATATGGCGGCAAAGGGATTTCACCTCTGCATATGCCTCAATCAACGTGTCATCAATATCGCGCGGATGTGGCGACGTGAATCGAATGCGCTGAATGCCGGTCTGCTCTTCTAAGACACGCACCAAATGTGAAAGTCGGTAAGATGCAGAGAGACCTTTGTAGTCAGCCACATTTTGTCCCAGAAGCGTTACTTCTTTAACGCCACGACACACTAATGACTTCACCTCATCCAGAATATCAGAAGGATCACGATTGACCTCTTTTCCTCTGACCTGAGGAACAATACAATAAGCACACGAATAGTTGCACCCTTTCATGATCGTCACAAACGCTGTGCCTCGATGAATGTCCGTTTCTGTTATCCCATCAACAAAGACATAGGTGCCAGGATCATCAATTAAATCGGTCGCAGAAGAACGCTTCCCCGCTTCGATCTCTTCCAAAAGCATCGGAAGACGAAAAATCTGGTCAGGCCCCATCACAAAATCGATATGATGAAAACGCTTGAGGAGTTGCTCTTTTGCCTGTTGCGCAGCACAACCACAAATACCGATCATAACTCCTGGTCGATGTTTATGAACGCGTGCACGACCAATATCACTCATGGCTTTTTGATAGGCTTTATCTCGAATGGTACAGGTATTAAAAAGGATCAGATCGGCCTCTTCCGGATGGACTGCAACTCCAAACCCTCGGTTTTGAAGCATGACCTGCATGGCAGAGCTATCCCGCTCATTCATTTGGCAACCAAAAGTCTTCATATAAACACGCTTTTGAGGAGACGACATGACTCTCGGGTAACAGAAGAAGGCATGGCACGTCAAGCTGGGCTTAGGGCTTAAATTCCTTCTCTATACGCAATTCTTTCAACAGACCTTTCACCTCTTCTTCATATTCAACTTCGGAAAAAGAGCGAAGGGGATTATTGGACGTGAATGCATCTTCAAACTCGTCAAAATCTCCGTGTTGGATCCCCTTCCGAATTTCTTCAACATACCCATCGGGGTTTCGTTTACAAATACCTTCCACATATTTATTGAGGCGATCTGCCGCTTTTGTCTGTTTCTCTTCTCGAATCGTTTTCCAGTTTTTCAAATAGTGGAGACGACAATAGCCACTTGTCGTTGCTGCATTTTTACAATCGTCTTCTTTACAAATTCGGATTCGAGCCATGAGAAAAATTTTTCTACCAATGTACTCCAAGAGAGTCAATTACGTTTCTGAACCTGCTCAAGAGTTTTTCGAAATTTCTCTTGTCGCCTTTTGAGCGTTTCCAATTCCTCGTCGAGTTCCTTGCGAATCTCTCCCCTCATCGTTTCAGAGACCTTCTTTTTAAGATAACGACGATCTTGAAAATAATTCACGAGTAAAAGAACGAGAAGAAAAAATAAAAACGCTAAAAAAAGATACAAAATCATTAGAGTGTCTTTGCGTGAAGTTGCTGCGTCTTAAGATATTTCTGAACGCCCGCCGTAATTCCCTTTGCCATATGATCTTGATACGTCGGGTTCCGAAGTCTTCTTTCTTCCAGTGGATTTGAAATAAAGGAAGTCTCAATCAACACACTTGGACATTTGGCGCCAACCAAAACATAAAAAAGCGCTCCATGCACACGAAGATCTTTAAGCCCCGGATATTGTTGTCCCAGTCGTCCTACCGTAGCTCGTTGAATGGTCTCGGCGAGATCGCGTGACTCTTCAGTCGTATCATTTTGAAGCATGGTTAAAAGCACGCGCTCCACTTCTGGCAGGGGCTTTCCTCCTGAAGCATTTTCGCGTGTGGCCAGACGTTTTGCAGCTTCATCCGTTGCATTATTTAAATAGTAGGTTTGAAATCCTGAAACTTTATCGCTTGTGGATGCATTGGCATGAATCGAGAGAAAAAGATCAGCATTTTTCTTTTCTGCAAGATGATTTCTCTCTTCAAGAGAAAGAGTTCGATCTGAATCCCTTGTTAAAAAAACTTCTGCACGAAGTGTTTGTTGCAACTCACGCGCAAGTTTTTTCGCAATGAGCAACACGACCTCTTTTTCTTTGGCCCCACGCGGGCCGAGAGCTCCGCTATCATCGCCTCCATGGCCAGGATCAATGACAATACGCAGCTGGCGCTGTTTCTGGGGAGATAGAGGTTGAACCATTCGTTTTTGTGAAGAGGCTTTCGTTGAGCTACCTAAAAAGGAGACGGAAAGTTCATTCCCATGAACTTGCACATCATGTTTAGCACCAGTTCCCAAAACAAAGGTAAAACTCATCCCACCTTGAAGAAGATGTTTTTTCATTTTTAACGTACGGACAAAAGGAGAATCAAACGCAAATCGATCAGAGAGCTGCGCTGTTTTCTTCGTGTTGGCGACATGAAGCGTCAATTGCGCAGGTGATTTCGTACGTTTTCCATACGGTTCATAATCAAGCGTAAAAGCCACCGGTTGATCAAAAGCAAAAACAATCACTGCTTGATCTGAGGAAAGTTCTTTTTTTAAATCCATGAGCATCGCTTGCTTACTTCCAAATCGAGCAGCCTTTGGTTCTCGCAGTGGATCTCTTTTCGTTTCAACACCGGACGTTGCTGTAGGCCCCACATTTGATTCTTGAAATTTTGTCGGTTTGGCTGTCGAAGCTACTGGCGGTGTTATCACTGAAGGTGTTGCCAAAGGAGTTGTTACGGGAACTTGGGTGTGCAGTGCTGCTAAAAATGTTTTCGCTTTTGGGGTTAAATCACTGGTGGGATATTTCTGCAAAAGAGCTTCTACCGCTTTCACGGCGCGATCATCTTCTTTGAGAGGATCGTGACGAAGAAGAGCAATTTGATAAAGAGCATCATCTGCAAAAGAAGAGGTCGGATATTCTTTAATGACACGATTATAGGTCTGAATCGCAGCATTAATTTCAGTTGTGTCTCGCGTCATCAGATACAATTCACGACGAAGACGCGCGCTACTATAGAGAGCCTTTGTTCCCTCTGCTGTTCCTTTATGTTTTTCATGCACCGCTTCAAAACGCTGAATGCACGCTTTCCACGCTTTTGGATCACTCTTAAAAGAAGGATTTGCTTTCGTATTTTGATAGCAAAGACTTGCACCGTCATAGGCCTTTGAAGGGTTTGCAAAAGCCACAACAGAAGAAAAAAAGAATAAAGTGAAAAGAATGGAAACCGATCCCCGCATAAGTTGGGTATTGTACACAAGAATCGAGAAGGATCAAGTGTGCAAACCCGATGGGGGTTGTCAGGGGGAGAGCAAGATCTCCCCCCTGACTTTAACGAGCGTCGGATTCACTCCGCGCGAGTGAATTGTCCCGTTTCAAGTTGTGTCAACACGCCACGCGCTCTCGTCAGAACACTCTCCGGGAATCCAGCAAGTTTTGCCACATGAAGTCCATAACTGTGAGAGATCCCGCCTGGAATGAGCTTGCGTAAAAAAAGAATTTCTCCGCCAATGTCTTTGACCGCCACATGAAAATTCCGAATAAACGGCTTCGTGCGCGCCAGCTCAATAAGCTCATGATAGTGCGTTGCAAAAAGAGTCCGTGATCGAATGTGATCGTGCAGCTCCTCCGCCACAGCCCAAGCGATTGCCAAGCCATCAAACGTCGACGTCCCCCTTCCGATTTCGTCAATAAGAATGAGACTGCGAGAAGTCGCTTCTTTTAAAATAACTGCTGTCTCCGCCATCTCAACCATAAAGGTTGACTGACCGAGCGAAAGGGCATCCGAAGCGCCAACGCGCGTAAAGATACGATCGACAATACCGATCTCAGCTCGCTTCGCAGGGACAAAAGAACCGATCTGCGCCATGAGAACAATGAGTGCCGTCTGTCTCATGATCGTCGATTTTCCTGCCATGTTTGGCCCTGTGATCATGAGAAGTCGACCGGCGTCATTGCCAAGATGAAGATCATTCGGAATGAACCGTTCTTTGTGACGAAGCAATTCCACAATCGGATGTCTCCCCTCTTCGATAAAAAGTTTTTCGTCATCAGAAATTTCAGGACAAATATAACGATGATCTACAGCTGTGTATGCAAAGGAGAGAAGCACATCGAGGATTGCCAAAGCACGAGCGGTTTTGAAAATGCGAGGAGTTTCCTTTGCGATCGACTCACGAAGCTCGAGAAAAAGACCATATTCAAGGGCGCAGCCCTTTTCTTCACTGCCAAGCACCTTCTCTTCATACTCTTTGAGCATGGGCGTAATATAACGCTCACTACTGACGAGCGTCTGTTTTCGAATATAATCTGCCGGAATTTTTTCTCGATGAACGTGCGTCACTTCAATAAAATATCCAAAAATTTTATTATATTTAATTTTGAGCGAAGAAATACCGGTGCGTTCTTTTTCCTGCGTTTCCATACGCGCAATCACATCTTTTCCACTGTGCGCAATCTGTCGAAGTTCATCGAGTTCAGCAGAGATACCTGACTTAATCATTGCTCCTTCACGAAGCAAAAAGGGAGGATGCTCCACAAGGGTATTCTCAATCAGTGGAACAATATCTTCAAACTCTTCAAGATCGTGATGAATCTCAAAAAGCATTCCCGAACAGGAAGAAAGAAATTTTTTTATCTCTGGAAGAACTTTGAGCGAGCTCGCAAGAGCGACAAGATCTCGAGCATTTGCCGTGCGCATCGCAATTTTACTCATGAGTCGTTCCAGATCATAAACATTTTGAAGCAACGTACGAAGGCGCTCTCGATCTAAGGATGCACTGACAAAATGAGAAACAGCAAAGAGTCGCGCGTTCATCTCTTCAGATTCAAGAAGAGGTGAAAGGATCCAACTCCGCAGGAGTCTCGCGCCCATCGCGGTTTTAGTGTGATCGAGAAGACCTAAAAGACTCCCCTCGCGTTCACGTTCGCGAAGTGTTTCGAGAAGCTCAAGATTACGTTTTGTCGATTCATCAAGACGCATGGTCTTGTGCGCACCAAGTTCTTCAAGAGAGAAGAGATGATCGATCTCACGACGCTGTGTCTCTTTCAGATAGGAGAGAGCTCCTGCGGCAGCGGCTAACGCTCTTGAAGAGAATGACTGAACATGGAGGGGAGAGCGGGGCTCACCCGGGCGTGTGCCACACGCTCCTACAAAATGTTCTGGCGCGAAATCTTCTTTGTTGCGAATCGTCAGCGGAAAAGAGGAGAGTAAGGGAGCAAGATATTGAGATACTAAAATTTCACGCGGCTCATATCGAAGAAGTTCCTCTTTGAGCGCTTCCAGTGAATGACATTCACCCGCAACAAAATGTCCGGTAGAAATATCGACAAAGGCAACACCGAACTGATCATCAGTTTTCACCACTGCGGCAAGATAATTATCGCTCTTCGCATCCAGTCGATCACCATCCAGCACCACACCAGGAGTAATGATGCGCACCACTTCTCGTTTCACGATTCCTTTTGCAATTTCGGGATCTTCTACTTGCTCACAAATCGCTACTTTCTTTCCCGATTGAATGAGTTTTGCGATATACGGTTCTGCCGCATGATACGGAACTCCACACAAAGGGACCGGTTCAGGATCGTTTTTGTTTCTGGTCGTGAGCGTAATCTCAAGCAGCTTCGCTGCTTCAATAGCGTCGTCAAAAAACATTTCGTAAAAATCGCCGAGTCGATAAAATAAAATCGTGTCAGGATAATCAGCTTTGATACGCAAATACTGTTCCATCATCGGTGTTTGCTCTGATCTCATAATTTTCTCGAGTTTGTCATCGCGAGCCCGAAGGGCGTGGCGATCTCCTGTGAACACTAAAAACGACTATATCTGCAGGAGATTGCTTCGTCGTCCCCCAAGATTCGTGGGGGACTCCTCGCAATGACATCATTGGTATTTTTTCAGCCCTTCAATTAATTTCTCGATCCCTTCATTTTTTGTGGATGAGGTCAAGAAAATGGGAACATTCCGCTCAGCTTTTAAAGCCGCTGCAGTCTGCGATGCTCCTTCTCGATCCGCTTTATTCACGACAAAAATGTCCGCGATTTCTGATAAACCTGCCTTCATCATTTGAACGCCATCTCCTGCTTCGGGGACAACAACGACCACAACAGTATCGACCATCTTCACCACGTCGATTTCATTTTGCCCGACACCGACTGTTTCTAAAAAAATCCATTCAAATCCAGCGGCATCAAGACACGCAATGACCGCATGCGTTGCTTGGGAAATACCACCCGTTGCACCGCGCGTTCCCAGAGAACGAATGAAAACATCGGCATCTTGCGCATGCTTCATCATCCGAACTCGATCGCCTAAAACAGCGCCCCCAGAAAAAGGACTCGTGGGATCGATCGCTACAATCCCAACACGCAATTTTTCTACACGAAGGTGTTCGATCAAGCGATCGGTCAGCGTTGATTTTCCAGCGCCTGGAGGTCCAGTGATGCCAATGATGCGCGCCCCTTTCCTTGCTGCTTCGATTTTTTCGAAAAGAGCATCAGCTCCCTCTCCACCATGTTCTATAAATGATATGAGCTGACCCAAAGCTCGAGCGTTGCCTGAAAGGGCTTTTTGAAAAAGGTCTTCTGTCATCAAGCATCCTAAAATGTTTGTCATCCTGAGTGAATCGAAGGATCCCGGGATTCTTCGCGACGCTCAGAATGACATCGGAAATATATGTAATATCAAGCAGATAGCAAGTAAATCATTAAATTCTTCCCTCAGCGCAACTTACAGTGCCCGCGATTCCGATAATAACCGTGAGAGACGAGTATTAAAGGAGAATATATGATTGGAATTATCGGACTTCTCGGTTTTGTACAAATTCTAGGACTTATCATTGCAGGAGTTGGAGCGATCATCAGTGGTGCGAGCGCGGTTCATCAAGTAAACGCCACTATAAAAGCTGAAGAAGAAAATAAAAATCTCCAAACAAAACAAGATAACCTTCGTTTGAGAACGAATGCCGTTCATCAAAAAAATCGTGAACACCAAGAAATTGTCACAAAGATGAATACGGGCACGGAAGGCATGCTCGCAAAAATTGAAACACAACAAGTCGCGACAAAAGAAAAAGCGCTTCGGGTTGAACGGGTGTCACGTGGCGGACCTGATCTTCGTCAAGATTATTATTACGGGGTGAAAGTACCATCTTAAGGAGAAAATATTTATGAATACAAATCAAGCTCCAGTTCAATCTGGACCCAATGGACCATCCGGTGGCGATCCCTCCGGCGGATCTATACCTACTGTACAAACACCGGGACCATGGCGATATCAACCGCCCACTTCATGGAACCAATATCTTCAGGGCTCTTGGTCTAACACAAAATTTACTTCAAAACTTGATAGTAAAGATGGTCTTAAACTTGGTGAAACGCAAGCCTTCTGGCAGGGAAGCGTCGGCATTCTCGCAGGTTTAGGCGCGATTCTCGATGCGGGAGCTTCATGGCAATTAACCAACAAATATATGGAAAACGTCACCAAAGGTTATGATGCTCAAATTGCTATCTCATCTGATTATCGAGCCGTAGCCGAAAAAGAGATGGATACAAAATATCAAATGACGCTCGTCTCAAAAGATATGCATCAGAATCAACTTCGCCATGAAGAAAAAATAGCTGAAATTACACGCGACACACACGCAACACTTGCGCGTATTCAGGAAAATGGACGCATCGAACGAACACGTATCGTGGCTTCAGCAAAACCATTCGATATGCGCGAAGATCAATTTTACGGATAAAGGAGAAAACCATGTTTGCCTCTGGCGACACAACTGTTGGATCAATTGATACGCTCATCATGAATGAAGACTTGCAAGGCCTTACATCAGGCGTTGCTGCAGCAGGTCAAATCGTTTCGGCAATTGGGAGTATGATTGCAACAGGACATCAGCTCCAAATGCAATTCGATAATATTGACTACCAAATCAAAACTGCTGAAGAGGATAAGAATCTCAAATTTGCTGATATGGATTCTCAGGTTAAATTAGCGAAAGACATTGCTGCGATTCAAAAAAGCTCACATCCTGAAATTGAGAAACTCCAAAAAATTAAGGGCGATTATGAAGCAGAAAAAGCTTCAAGCAAAACACTCGATGCAATTGAAACCACAAGCACACTCGATGTTGGAAAGTTAAAGCGCTACTACGCCGGCCTCTTACGTGAACATTACAACTACGGCAGACCTCGATAAACTCATCAACTGACTGTGTATTTTCAGAGCCAAAAGGTGTCTGGCAGATTTCTGGCATGACGTTAATGCAAGAAACTGCCTGACACTTCTTTTGGTGATCTATGCAAACCAAAAGAAGTGCCAGACACTTTTTTGCACTCACATCGTGCCAAAAAGATGTCAGGCACCTTTTGGTTTGCGATAACAATTTTAACAGTATATAAAAAACTACCTATGACACTGAATCTCGGCGATTTCGATATCATGTCCTATCTGTGGGACACCATGGAGAAGACCGAAGATGGGAAACATCTTCGCTATTCGTTTCAGGATCTCGACGTTCTCTGGAACATGGGCTTTGTCGATACGCTGCGGGTCTCTCCTGAAATCTGGGTTCAGGCTTTCGACACCTATATTCAAGCTGATGGAACCTATCTTCTTTCAAAAGCCGATTTTCTCTCGTTGGATCAGTATCGCTACAAAGGAGAGATCAAGATCCCTTTTGATGCGATGAAAATCAACGAGGGGAAATATACCGATGAAGGTTTAACTGAACTTTTTATTCTCGGTATCACACCTTCATGCGATTTTACTCCGCGTCAACTGGATCAATTTCTAGAGAAAACAAAAAAGGATTTTCGAACTCCAGATGGACTGATTCGTATTAATCAACAAGCAAAACAGCGTATTAAAATTCTTCTCGAGCAGCATCCCTCCCCTCTTCGAAATCTGGAACTTCTTTTTGATCATCTTGTCAGCGAGCGGATCGATCCTTCATCCAAAGCCCAAGAAGTCGGAAAAAAATTCGCCGAGATTAAAACAGAGCGAGAGAAATCAAAATTTTCAGCGCAAGCAATAACGAAAACAGAAGCCAAAGCCAAAGAATTGCAACATCTCACCAAAGCGCGTCAAAAAACTTCGCCAGCATCAGATAAACCCACGACTGAACTCAAAAAAATCAGAAGGTCACCTAAAGGAGTACGTGGTTAAACCAAACTGTCGAGGATTTTCTCAAAAGTTTCTTATATAGTCCTTTAACTTTCAAATAGAATATTGTCATCCTCGCGTAGGCGGGGATCCAGAAGGCAGATAAACATCTGGATTCCTGCCTTCGCAGGAATGACATCGTACTCATGAAAAGTTAATTCACTATACCTTTGGGACTTGCTGATCTTGCTCAGAAATTTTGCGGACAACAGAGAGTTCTTTTTCGAGTTGGCGAATTTTTTTGTTCTTAGATCGCAGTTCCAGTGTTTTATAAAGTGACGGCAAGGCTTCAAGAAGAGGAAGCGCAACCATCCCAGCGCAAAAAGCGATGAGCAACACAAATCCGAGAGGTATGGGAGCAGAACGATAGGCGAAAAGCGTGGGGACCGAAAATTTAAACGAAACCGCATAACCAAACGTCGCATCGTCAAGATTACTATAAATAAGATTGAGGAGAACAAAAAGAAGTCCTGCCATGAGAAGTGCAAAAATAAACCGTTTCATAACCTCCTCCATCAGTTTGAGTCATCCTGAACCCTTCGACGATGCTCAGGCTAAACTCCGTGAAGGATCTCGTGTGATCACTTGAGATTCGCAGCTCAGCTCAGAATGACAATCATGCTTACTAAAGAGTTAATTTTTGAAAATTCGCCACTAAACGATCATACGTCGTCTGTAAATATTCTGGAAGCGTGCGCGTATCACTTATAATCGGTAAAAAATTGGTATCCCCCACCCATCGTGGAACAATATGTATATGGACATGACCCAAAACCCCAGCGCCTGCAGGTTTCCCAAGATTGAGCCCACAATTGATGCCTTCAGTTTTTAAAGTTTCGCGAAGAATTTGAATCGCCTCACCCATGGCATGAACCATGTCCGCTTGTTCATCGCGCGTCAAGAGATGAAGTTCACCCACATGCCGCAACGGCATGACCAAAAGATGACCATTCGTATAAGGATATTTATTCATGACAACCAAGGTTCGTTGTCCACGCCACAAAATTAATTTGTCACGATCATTCCCAGGTTCCTGAAGAAGATGACAAAAAACACATCCCTCTTCTTTTTCTTTCCCTCGCGTATCTTCAATAAATTGCATACGCCAAGGGGCCCAGAGATTATTTGCCATTATTCACCCGTTCGCGAAGTTCCTTGCCCACTTTGAAAAAAGGAACACGACGAGTTCCAACATCAACGGTTGCACCTGTTTTAGGGTTACGTCCTGTTCGAGGTTTGCGAGTTCGAACTTCAAAGCTTCCAAACCCACGAATTTCAATGCGTCCACCCTTTTTCAACTGTTCTGTCATAGAATCGAAAATGGTAGAGACAATCACTTCTACATCACGGCTCGAAAGATTGGGGAGCTTCTGCACTAATAATTCGATCAAGTCACTTTTGTTCATCACATCCTCCTTCGGGCAGATTAATATCGAAGCACTGGTTTGGACGACTCCTCACTGTGAAAAGCTTTGGTCAGAAGATCAACGGATTCAAAAAAACGTTCCAAGAATTTCAACTTTGATTTTTCAAATGTTACGAGCTTCGGTTCTCCTTCAATGCCAGCAAGTTTTCCCACAAGAATAAGAGCGTCGGAAAAACTTCCCAGTTCATCCACCAGCCCAAGTTCCAGAGCTTGTCGGCCTGTAAAAATTCTTCCATCTGCAAGTTCATCTACTTTTCGCTTATCCAGTTTGCGACGTGTTGCGACATCCTCTTTAAATTGCGCATGAATATCGGCGAGCACATCCTGCAAAATTTTTCTCTCTTCTTCGGTCATTGGTCGATCAAGCGGCGCTAAATCTTTATACTTTCCACTTTTAAGCGTTTCATGACCGATGCGAGCCCACTTGAGAAGTCCGCCAAATTCGACATGATCCATCCGCACCCCGATAGATCCCGTCACGGTACCTGGATTCGCCACGATTTTTGTCGCTCCCACGGCAATGTAATAAGCCCCTGATGCTGCAAGCGAACCCATTGAAGCCACGACCGGTTTTTTAGCAGCAACACGCTCCACTTCATGCAAAATTTCTTGAGAGGGCGCCACAGCGCCGCCGGGAGAATTGAGTCTTAAAAGAACTCCCTTAATATGATTTTCTTTTCTCGCTTCCTGCAACGCATCGATCACATCTTGGGAATCGAGGATTTCTCCTTCGATCAACACCAGCGCCACATTGCCACGAGAAAAAACATTGTTGGGTTCATCGGAGAAATTTGAAAAGAAAGAGGCACACAGACCAAAAAGAAAAGCAGCGCCTACAAAAAGAACAACGAAAAAGAGAACAAGCCATAAACTTTTTCGCTTCACGTCTCCCCCTTGCGGACTACTCGTTCACAGCTCCCTCGGGAACTGTATCATCATTGGTATGAGCACCACTCTTTTTACCAGGAATCGTCAAATAAAATTGGCGATCTTGCTGAACCGTTTTTTCAACTTGTACTTTTATTTGATCACCAACATTGAGTTTCGAATCTACCGCTTTTGGAATGAGACCTTCAACTCCTTTTTGGAGTTCAACAACAACGCCCGCAGAATTCACGGCTACCACTTTTCCTTCTGCATCTGTCCCTTCATGAAATCGACTGTTAATATGATCCCATGGATCATCAAGAAGCTGCTTTAACCCAAGCGAAAAACGTTCGTTGTCCGCATCAATTTGCATCACAATTGCTTCCACTTCGTCTCCTTTTTTGAAAACTTCGGAAGGATGAGCAAAATTTTGCACCCAGGTCAGATCGGAAATATGGATAAGACCATCAATCTCTTCGCCCACATCCACAAAAATTCCGAAATCAGCAATATTGCGAACGGTTCCTTTTACTTTATTACCAATGCTATATTTCTTTTCAATTTCTTGCCATGGATTGGGAAGAATTTGTTTGAGACCTAATGAAATGCGTTTTGCTTCTGTATCGACATCCAAAACAACCGCATCTACTTCTTCGTTCGGATGCAAAATCTTGGAAGGATGTTTTATTTTTTTACTCCAACTCATCTCAGAAATATGGATGAGCCCTTCAACCCCGTCATCAAGCGAAACAAAAGCGCCGTAATCGGTAAGACTGACCACTTTCCCATGAACACGGGAACCGACCACAAATTTTTCTTCTACATTCTGCCAAGGATCTGGTTGAAGTTGTTTTAAACCGAGCGATACTTTCTGACCTTCGCGATCAAACTTCAAGATAACAACACGAATTTCATCTCCGACTTTATACACGTCTGAAGGGTGATTAATTCTTCCCCACGACATATCGGTAATATGAAGCAAGCCATCAATGCCGCCAAGATCGATAAACAGACCGTAATCCGTGACGTTTTTCACAATACCATTAAAAATTTGTCCCTCAGAAAGATTTTCAAGGGTCGATTGTTTCAGCGCGGCACGTTCTTTTTCGAGAATGGCTTTACGCGAAAGAACCACGTTGCCACGACGTTTATTGAGCTTAATGATTTTAAAGAGATATTTCTGACCAAGATATTGATCCAAATTTTTCATCGGACGAAGATCAATTTGTGAACCGGGAAGAAAAGCGCGGACACCAATATCAACGGAAAGCCCACCCTTTACTTTCGCGACCACAGTTCCTTGAATATCGCCGTTTTCTGCTTCGATTTTCTCCAGAAGATCCCACGTGCGCATCCCAACGGCACGTTCTTTAGAAAGTGCTAGGTTCCCCTGATCATCTTCAACAGCTTCAATAAAAACTTCTATGATTTCGCCAATGGGAGCGGTTATTTCTCCACGAATACTCGTAAATTCATGAATCGGAACTTGTCCTTCGGATTTAAAGCCGATGTCCACCATGACAAAATCACGAGTGGTGCCAACAATCTTTCCTTTGACGATTTCTCCCTCTTTGAGAGAGACTTGCTTCATGCTCTCTTCAAAAAGTTGTGCAAACTCCGAGTTTTGTTGTTGCTCTGTCGGTTGAATACGAACGGGACTCATTGCGGCGCTTCCTCCATCCTTTTTGAGATTAGCTGAAAAGACCCAGCTGAAAAGGTGGCGCGACCTTAGTGAGGAACATTTTTTTTGTCAAAGTAAATGTTTGAAAAAATAAGAGGTTAGACCTTTTCTTTGACGCGATATCCAATACCACGAATGGTCTCAACATAATCAGCGGCTACTTCTAATTTCTTTCGCAATCTTTTAATATGCGTATCGACTGTTCGCGTCGTCAGCGCAGCTTCGTAACCCCACACATGATCCAGAAGTTGCTCTCGTGTTGCAACTCGCCCTTTGGTCGTCAAAAGATACTGAAGGAGTTTAAATTCAATCGAGGTCAGCCGAATTTCTTTATTTATAACCATCACCTGAAACTTTGAAGGATCAAGTGTAATTGATCCAAATTTATGAATTTTTTCTGAACTTAATTGCTGTGGTTCTCCTCGTCTTAAGATCGCTTTCACGCGAAGAGTAAGCTCGCGCGGACTAAAGGGTTTCGTCATATAGTCATCAGCCCCGACTTCAAATCCGACTATACGATCGACCTCTTCTCCTTTTGCCGTCAACATGATCACGGGAATATACTTGGTCGTTTCTGTTGTTTTTAATTCCCTGCAGACTTCAAGGCCTCCCATGTCCGGAAGCATGAGATCGAGAATAATAAGGTGAGGTGTCTGTTTTCGAGCAATCTTTAATCCTTGAGTGCCATTCTCTGAAACAAGGACATCGAATCGGTTTTGCTTGAGGTGATGTTCAATGAGCTCTGCAATATCGTGATCGTCTTCGATAACCAAAATAGTTTCCATGAGCGGGAGACGGGATTTGAACCCGCGACATTCACGTTGGCAACGTGACACTCTACCACTGAGCTACTCCCGCAATCTGTCAGTTCATCATAAGCTTCGTATAACTTCGTTTGTTTCGTCAACGCTCCTTGCGGCGTACATTCGAGTACACCTCAGTCGGTCTCCTCAACATGCCTCGTTATTCTCGCTTCTCATGAACTTCTCACAAGTAAAAAATGCTTCTCTAGCAACACTATAAATTTGTCAACCGAGCTTCTGCTTACGAAGGCCTTGAAAAAATTCCCAGGCATAATGGATACCGCTCGCGACTGAAAGAATGAAGCCGGGAATAAGCATCAGCCATGCAAGAAGCCGCCACTGAATACCAAAAAAAGGATAATGAAGTAACAATCCAACGGTCGCACAACTGATAAATGCCGACTTATATTTTCCAGCGCTTGATGCGGCGATAATAATGCCTCTATCCACCGCCACTCCTCGAAGCGCTGTCACCACCATTTCGCGTGAAAGAAAAACAATCACAATCCATCCGGGAATACGATGAAGTTCCACCATCATAATCATCGCTGTCAAAAATAAAAGCTTATCGGCAAGAGGATCTAAAAATTTTCCAAACGTACTGATCTGTCCGTAACGTCGAGCATAGTAACCATCCACACAATCCGAAGCCATCGCCACCGCGACAATAAGCGCGGATATAAAAGAGAGAAATTGATTGTGAATCAAAGAAGCCTTGCTGCTCACATCATCGTTCAAAAGCGTCATGACCGTCACGAGCACCGGAACTATGGCGATACGTGCAATCGTAATAATGTTTGGAACATTTAAAACAGATCCACTCATGCGGCGTGTGTAAATGGATATTGTGTCGTTGTCAAAACGATTGTAGAACTCCTCCCATGCAACAGACCTACGATCATCTCGTTATCGGAAGTGGCATCGCTGGACTGACTTATGCTCTCATTGCTGCAGAACAGGGAAACGTTGCGGTGATTGCAAAGCGAGGCGCAGACACCACAACAACACGACAAGCGCAAGGCGGCATTGCTGCTGTTTTTGACCCCCATGATTCTTTGGAAAATCACGTGCAAGACACGCTTCGTGCTGGAGGTGGACTCTGTCATGAAGAGGTCGTGCGAGAGGTCGTGAAAGAAGCACGGCAGGGAATTGAAAAACTTGTCGAATGGGGAGTACGATTTTCAGAAATTTCGAAAGGAAATTTTCATCTGACGCGGGAAGGTGGACATAGTTATCCCCGTATTCTTCACACCGATGATGCCAGTGGAAAAGAAATTCAACGCGCTCTTCTCGAAAGAGCAAAAACTCATCCGCGCATCTCCTTTTTTGAACATCATGCGGCAATTGATTTGATGACCACGACAAAATTAAAAATTGCCGGAACGCCACGCTGCCTTGGCGCTTATATTTTGAATATTGAAACTGATGAGGTCGATGTTTTTCAAGCAGCAACGACCATTCTTGCGACCGGCGGGGCTGGAAAAGTTTATCTCTACACGTCGAACCCCGATATCTCCTCTGGCGACGGCATTGCCATGGCCTATCGTGCAGGAGCAAGTGTTGCAAATTTGGAGTTCATCCAATTTCATCCGACCTGTCTCTACCATCCCTTTGCAAAATCCTTTTTGATCTCAGAAGCCGTGCGCGGCGAAGGTGGAAAACTTCGACTCAAATCAGGCGAGCAGTTTATGAAACGCTATGATGATCGCGCAGAACTCGCCACACGCGACATTGTCGCTCGAGCGATCGATGCAGAGCTCAAAAAAACAGGCGATGATTATGTGCTTCTCGATATTTCGCATAAACCGGCAGATTGGATTCGCGAACGGTTTCCCATGCTCTCGGAAAAATGTCGCGCATTTGGAATCGATATGACAAAAGAACCAATTCCTGTTGTTCCTGCTGCGCACTATTTTTGCGGTGGCGTGCTTACGGATCAATATGGAAAGACAACGCTTCAACATCTCTTTGCCTGTGGAGAAGTCGCCTGCACTGGACTTCATGGAGCAAATCGACTCGCATCAAACGGACTTCTCGAAGGAATGGTCTTTGGCGCGCGCGCTGCGAAACACGCGTGTGAGAACATGCGTAGGGGTCCACAACCGTGTGTCCCTACAATTCCACCATGGGATACAACAGGAACAAATGATAGTGATGAAGAGGTCGTCATCTCACAAAACTGGGATGAAATTCGACGCCTCATGTGGAACTATGTCGGCATCGTACGATCTGACAAGCGTCTCCTCCGCGCAAAACGTCGCATCGATATTTTGCAAGAAGAGATTCGGGACTATTATTGGAATTTTACGATCACGAACAATCTTATTGAACTTCGCAATCTCGCACTTGTGGCTGATCTTATTATCCAAAGCGCTCTCGCTCGCAAAGAGAGCCGCGGCCTTCATTATAATATCGATTATCCAGCAAAGAATGATGACTTCAAAAAAGATACGATTTTACGGATGTCGCCATTGCAAAGTTGACTCCCCCACCACACTCCACAACATAATTTTTACTTTTTCGTTCATCTGACCTTTGGGGAAAATAACGCGATAGACATTGGACCAACGGTTGACATGCGGATAAAGTTTTTTCTGATAAGGACTGACAGGAAATTCTGCGACTTCAAGAGGACTCAACTTCTGACCTTCGTCCGTTTCTAAAACAATATGCCAAAAAGTTTCGGCATCTGATGAAAAATGTTCGTAATCTTTGCGCGAATAAAGACTGACAATAACTTCAGTCTCTTCTTGCTGCTTGGTTTCCTCTTCTGCAAAATAGCGTGCTGCTTCAAGAGGCGAGAGTTTTAACAATCGAATATGCTCTTTGGCACGAGCACGACGATAATGATCAGTTACAAATGTTGCATCCCAAATAAGTTTTGCTTCAAAATTATCCACGCTATAAAGGCGACCCGTTTTGGTTGCCTTGCGAAGCTCAGAGCGATAAGACGCAGCAGCTTCAGCTGACAAGGAAATAAATGCAACGATAACAAATAAGAAATGGACGATAGCCCTCATGGGAGTTCCTCTCGTAATTGTTCCAGCAATTTTTTCTGTTTCCCACTCAACTTTTTCGGTGTTGTCACACGAAAGATCACAATATGATCTCCTTTACCATGACCATTCACACTTTGAAATCCTTCTTTTGGAATACGAACTTCATCCCCTGTTTCAGTGCCGGGAGAAATGGAAATTGTTTTTTCTCCTTCAAGTGTTTTGACTTTCACTTCTCCCCCTAAAGCTGCCAGAGGAAATGAAATAGAAAGCTCGCCATAAATATCGTTTCCTTTGCGTTTGAAAAATTGATCCGTCCGCACATGCACGAGCACATAGAGATCACCTGAAGGACCACCGCTGACTCCCGCTTCTCCTTCACCTCGAAGCACGAGACGCATTCCGTCTTCGATACCAGGTGGAATTTTTACATTTAATTTTTTCTTTTTTCGAACACGGCCTGCTCCGCGACATTCATCGCATGGTTTTTCAATGCGACTCCCTGCGCCACGACAATGAGGACATGTGGTTTGAAGAACAAAAAAACCTTGTCGTTGCGTTATCTGTCCACTCCCACCACAGGCGATACAGGGAAGGCGGTTCGTTCCAGGGGCTGCGCCATTTCCTTCACAAACATCGCATAGGACTTGATTGGTAAAAGTAATTTCACGTTCTGTTCCCCGAGCTGATTCGTGAAATGAAATGGTAATTTCTTGCTGAAGATCGCTTCCTTGCTGTGCAGAGCTTCTTCCGCGTGAACGAGGACCAAAACCGCCAAAAAATTCTTCAAAGAGATCGCCAAAAGAAGAAAAAACATCGTCCACACCTGAAAATCCTTGAAAGCCGGCACCATGAAGTCCTTGATGACCAAACTGATCGTAAAGTTGACGCTTATGCGCATCCGATAAAACTTCGTAAGCTTCTGAAGCCTCTTTAAATCGGTCCTCAGCTTTGTGATCATCTCGATTGCGATCTGGATGATATTGAAGGGCCAGTTGACGATAGGCTTTTTTGATCTGAATCGCGTCTGCAGTACGCGAAACCCCTAAAATTTCATAGTAATCCCGTTTTGTCATTGTCCTCAAATGAATGGTATGCTGAGGAAAGTCAAGGAGTTAGACATAAGCATTGACTCTTGGAAGATGAATCCTCATATAAGCCCTCGTCAATACTTAAGAATATTTATCATCAGGAGGATGACATGGGGAAAATGATCGGGATCGATTTAGGAACCACAAATTCAGTTGTTGCGGTGATGGAAGGTGGCGATCCCAAAATCATCACCAACGAAGAGGGAAGTCGTATCACTCCTTCAGTGGTTGCCTTTAAAAACAGCGATATTTTAGTCGGTCAAGTCGCCAAACGACAGGCCATTACCAATCCTGAGCGAACCATTTACTCTATTAAGCGTTTCATGGGACGAAAGAGAAAAGAAGTTGATGAAGAAATAAAAATGGTTCCGTACAAAGTAGCGGAAGCTCCCAATGGTGATGCTGTTGTGGACATTGATGGAAAAACTTTTTCTCCTCCTGAAATTTCGGCTCATATTTTGCGCAAACTCAAAAAAGCTGCTGAAGCTTATCTGGGGGAAACCGTGACGGAAGCGGTCATTACGGTTCCCGCCTATTTTAATGATAGTCAGCGACAGGCAACCAAAGATGCTGGAAAAATTGCAGGTCTCGATGTCAAACGCATTGTCAATGAACCGACTGCTGCAGCGCTTGCCTACGGTCTTGATAAGAAAAAGGATGAACTCATTGCTGTCTTCGATTTCGGTGGAGGAACATTTGATATTTCCGTTCTCGAAGTCGGAGAGAATGTCGTTGAAGTCGTTTCAACAAACGGCGACACACATCTTGGCGGAGACAATATCGATCAGCGATTGATGGAATATCTTATCAGTGAGTTCAAAAAAGATCAGGGCATTGATGTCAGCAAAGACAAGATGGTGTTACAACGTTTGAAAGAGGCTGCAGAAAAAGCAAAGATCGAACTCTCTTCGGTGATGGAGACCGAGGTCAACCTCCCCTTCTTGACTGCTGATGCTTCAGGCCCAAAGCACATGACCTTGAAACTCACACGCGCGAAATTCGAAGCGCTTGTTGATGATTTGCTTCAGAAAACTCTCGAACCCTGCAAGAAAGCTTTGCACGATGCTGGGAAGAAACCATCCGACATCGACGAAGTCGTTCTCGTGGGTGGTTCAACGCGTATTCCGAAAATTCAAGAGCTCGTCAAAAATCTTTTCGGCAAAGAACCACACAAGGGAGTGAATCCTGATGAAGTCGTGGCCGCTGGCGCTGCAGTTCAGGCCGGTGTGCTTTCAGGTGATGTGAAAGACATGCTTCTCCTTGACGTGACACCACTCTCACTCGGCATCGAAACCCTGGGTGGTGTGATGACAAAACTCATTGAACGCAACACCACGATTCCGACGAAAAAGAGTCAGGTCTTTTCAACGGCTGCGGATAATCAAACCACCGTCGACGTGCATGTCCTCCAAGGTGAGCGCGAGATGTCTGCGGACAATCGAACTCTCGGACGATTTCATCTCGATGGAATTCCGTCTGCACCGCGCGGTGTTCCTCAAGTTGAAGTCACGTTTGATATTGATGCAAACGGCATTGCACATGTTTCCGCGAAAGATCTGGCAACGAGCAAAGAACAAAAGATTACGATCACGGCATCGTCTGGTCTCCCAAAGGATGAAGTCGAGCGATTAGTGAAGGAAGCCAAAGGACACGAAGCTGAAGACAAGAAGCGACGTGAAGAGATTGAAGTCAAAAATCAAACTGATGCTCTTATTTATAATACCGAAAAAACTCTCAATGAACATAAGAGCAAGCTGAATCCTGATGACGTGAAGCGTGTGGAAGAGGCGCTCCAAGCAGCGAAAGATGCGGTGAGCAAAAACGATGCAGCTGCCATGAAATCGAGCATGGAACAGTTAACCCAAGCCTCGCACAAATTAGCAGAAGAAATGTACAAAGCTTCTTCTGCTCAACAGCAACAACAAGGAAACGGCACTGCTCAGCCAGGGAGTGAAAATGCCGAAACGGCGCAGCCGAAGAAAGACGACAATGTCGTCGATGCAGAATTCGAAGAGACGAAGTGACCTTTAGGTCATCCTGAACTTGTCGAAGAATAAACTTTAAACAAAAAGGGCGACCACCGGTCGCCACTTTGTTTATTAACGATTACCAACGAGAAGCTTTGACTCGTCAATTACTATTCAACTCTTTTATTATAGATACAATTTTAACTGACCCCTCATATAGTATCTCATTTGTTCCATGACCCATTGAAACTCCTTGCCAATATTTGTGCGCTAATTCTTCTAAAATTTTTAAAGACTGCCCTTGATAATTTAACCACGACTCATCTGTCCTGAGTAGTTTTCCATTTACGATTTCAACTTCCAATAATTGATAAGAATTTCTCTCAGACAACTTCCCTTCCCAAACTGTCGCATCTTCTGGACTACCTGAAAACCAAAGACACCTTAGTCTAGATGGCCGATCTGAATAGCATGTTGAGCGAATAGATTCAAAACATGTTTCACGAATTAGTTTGAAATTATGCAAAACACATTTCTGACATGTAGCGGCATATGCACTAATATCGCTTGTACTTAGATTGGAAGGACTCTGCAAAACAGTTAAATATTCTATCTGACTTAATGAGTATGAGGGTCCCGTAACTCTAAAATCTTCATTATGTAATCTGCTATAGAAAGGATTAAGCTCCTCACTTGTAACAATTATCTCTCCCTGTTTGTAAAACTTAAATTGCTTGTTCCAAAAAGATCTTCGATTAATGTGATAGAACCTCATGGGATCATCAGTTGAATTCGACATCTTCGATTTACCCCTTCAATCTTTTCGCTTTCTTCGATAACCGTTTATTCTCAGAACTCACTTTTCGTTCGATCTTCTTGATATCTTCAGCAGCTAGAAGGTTTTCGGGTTGAATATTTCGCTTGGTTAAAAGTTTACGGACATCAGAGTTATTTTTAATATGCTCATGAGTAATAGTCGGCTCAGAACGAAGGTCATCCCGAACAACATTGAAATTGGTAATTTCATTTGCAAAATCTTTCGCCTTGATCGTGATTGTCGGCAAAAAATCAGCAAGCGGTCGCTTCTCCGGAATACCCAATTTTGTTTTCATCATATGCGTCGTATGACCACCAAAGAGAGCTTGATCACCTTTGCTTCGAATTCTCGCAAACCCTTGACTGTCTACCCCTCGTTCGAAAAGAACACCGGAAAGTTGCTTTTCAGAACTATTCAGTTTTTCGCGAGCTTGGATTCTCTCAACTTCCGCCAAGCGCTGTTCAATAATTTCTTGCTTACGTGTTTGAACTGCAAAATAGGTCTGAGCAAAAGCAATTTCGTTTTTTCGCGGATCACCATTTTGGGCTATGAGGTAACAGGCATAGCGAGTCAGCTTAATATCACCTATATCTCGTGGAACACCAGAACCAATACTAACCATTTTCGTGACGTCACGAAAATGGTCTTCTACAGCTTGTTTTGAATTTTGACAGGAAATTTTTGCCTTTTCGATCACATTAAAAAAATTTTCCCATCTTTCATAACCGAGAAGTATTTGTAAATCTCTCGCCAACCAATACTCCACCTCACTTTCAGCATGCGCATATTGTTCGAAAGCCGCATGAAGCCTCACCACCAATTCCTTTTTCATTTTTCCTCGCTTTAGGCGCAGCAAGGTCCATCTCCACACAAGCTTCGTTTACTTGTCAAGGACTGGATCACGTCGACGTCGAGTTTAAAGAGACGAAATAAAATTTGAAATATTGATGTTATAAGGGCGACCGGCGGTCGCCCTTATTTTTTCCCGAGGCGATCACAGAGGTTTTGTAGTGCTGCACTATCATGTCAATGATAGCCAGTGATCCAACAATTGAAAGAAGCATAAGTAAATTTCGTAAGAATTCACCAAGAGTCAAATACTCGTCCCAATACCCAGAGTACCCTAAATCAATTGGAAGCATTTTAGCTAAAGGCTTCAGAAGGGTGTATGCCCCAAAATTGAGCAGAAGAAAAAAATCGAAACAACCAATTTTCATAATATGAGGCCATAGTTTTTCTGGAATCCAACCAAAGTTTTTAAACGGTTGATGTTCATTTACCTGTAATACAGTTATGCCTGCAACGATACCTGCAAAAAGAAAGCCGACATATATTATATAAAACAGGATGATCAAAAAGATATCAAGTAGTTGGACAATCATTTTTTTATTATGTTCTCCGTGGCCACAGGCATTTGTTGCACGACAGGTTGCTCCATAATTTGACTATTCTTATTCAGACATTCGTCAGAATTTGAAGAATTTGGTTTCCAATATGCCAAACCTGACATAACAGCCAAAAAAAGAGTTGATACCGCACTAATAATCACGGCAAGACTAACCCACCATTGCAGCGTTAGCATTCCTTTAGTAACAACGAGCTTGTCGTTCCAATAAAGTTGACTCTTTTCATCAATTCCAAGTTTTCCTGAATCATGAGTAAAAATTGTTTCTATATTATTGGCCATTTCAAACCTCCAGCATCCATTTTGTTGACGTCAACAAAATGGTTTTAATCGGCTGATTTATTCATTTCATCTTTGCACGAACACTTAATGTCTTTCTTTTCGACATAGGTAAATAATTTTGTTTTGAAACGATGGATCGTTCAAGACGTTTTTCCAGCTGTTTTCTCGCTCCGCCTGCGATGGCACCGCCAGCTTTGGCATCACTTTTTAATTTCGAGACACCTTTTGAATCTTCGTTTCGGTGAATTTCGGTCGTTGACCGTTCGCCTAACATTGTGAAGATCAACTCAAAATCATCCATGTGATCGCGCAAATTTTCGCGCTTGAGTCCTTTGAGATTTTTGTATTCATTGGGCGTCACACCAAACGTGGCTTTGGAGATTTCTGCGGTAAGAATTTCGTAATCTTTTTGTTCCTGAGCGCCACGATTTTTCCACTCATCTGTTAGCTCTTCACGAATGGCGATCCCGCGCATTCGCTTTTCGATCCAGTCATCAGGATAACCTTTTGCCTTGTAAAGAACTCGAGTCCTCTTTGTAGCCAATTCCGGATTCTCAATTTCCTGCACACGTTCATATCCAACTTTCGCAAGCCAACGTTTAAAGGGTTCTGCTTTTGGAGATGGGATTGATTGAATGATGCGAAAGATACGTTCTGTATGAGCGCAGTCAGTTTCTCTCATTTTTCCATCAGGTGCTTGCAATTTCAACCCGTGACAAAATGTCACGACTTCACTTCCTTCCTCGATGAGCCTCTGCTTGAGCTTTCTCCAATAGGCACCTGGATCTGGACTCTCAGTCAGCGCACCACAAACATCCACTACTGAAAACCACCACTCATTCTCATACAGCGTCTTTCGAATTTGACTTCCCTTAAAAAGAGCAATCTTCGTTTCCATTTTTTCTCGCTTTGGCGCAGCAAGATTCACATTCGTCATGAGTCTCGTTCACTTGTCAAGAAGCGATAACAAGATTTTCTTGCTAGCTTTTTTATTTCCTTAAAGCAGCTCGAAATGCGTGCAGATCAAATCCCATCGGATCATTCTTCCGGTCTGGAGAAACTTCGTAGTGTCCGACAATGCGATCGTGTGGGATTGAATAACATTGCATAAAATTTTGGCAGAGTGATTGTAATGCGCGCATCTGAACATCAGGATAAGAATCAATGCCATCGTTAAGATTTACAAGTTCGATTCCAATCGAGAATTGATTCACATCTGCTTCACCTAACCACTGCGACTGACCTGCATGCCATGCGATATATTGCGGTTCAACGAGTTCATAAACATCGCCAGATTTTGAAATCACATAATGTGCTGAAACATGTGATTGCGGATCACAAAGTTTTTGCAGTGTTTGCGGAAGATCAATAACCGTCGCATGAAGCACGATCATGTTAATGCGCTGGCGTTTGGATCCTTTGTTGCGAGATGGATATTTACAAATTTTCATATCCCACAATCAACACCATCTCCCCTTTCGGGGGTTTTTCTTCGTAAACTTTTATGAGTGAAGATAAAGAACCACGAAGAAATTCTTCGTAGATTTTGGTTAGCTCCCGACAAAGCACAACGTTACGATCGCCGAGCACTTCAAGCGCATCGACGAGTGTTTTCTGTGCTTTCCAAGGAGAGAGATAAATGACGAGCGTGTGATTCAGTAATTTCAGTTCTTCAAGTGCGTTCTTTCGCTTTCCCGGTTTATCGGGAAGAAAACCGACAAAGGTGAAACGATCGGTCGGGAGCCCTGCAGCAGAAAGAGCAGCGATCACAGCACTCGGACCTGGAATCGGAATTACGTGAATTCCCTTGGTAACTGCATCACGCAGTAACGGAAAACCAGGATCAGAAATGCAAGGAGTACCGGCATCAGAAACAAGTGCAACATTTTTTCCCAACTCAAGTTGATGAATAATTTTTTCGAGTTTTTCTCTTTCGTTTCCTTGAAAATAACTTGTAAGCGGAGTTTGAATCCCAAAATGATTGAGAAGCTTCTGCGTGTGTCGTGTGTCTTCAGCAGCAATCAGATCAACTTCTTTTAGGACACGCACAGCACGAAACGTCATGTCTTCAAGATTACCAAGTGGCGTAGCGACGATGTAAAGTATCCCTGTCATTGTTTATTTCACCAAACTGCCATCGCATTTTCTCTCGGGGTACAGACGCTGCGGTTACGCTCCTCGCGTCTTCTGTTTCCATCGGCGCGATCTTTCATACTTGCATCGACGCGCCTCAGTCAAAGGCCCCCTGCGAGAAAATCCTCGACAGTTTGGTCCAGAGTCTAAGTCATGACTTCCATGCAATCGGCATACGACGTCCAGTGCCAAAAGCTTTTGAGGTGACTTTCAGGCCTGGTGCAGCTTGCCGTCGCTTATATTCATTGCGATCCACACGCCGCGCAACATCGGTCACGATCCGCGCATCAAATCCCATGCGCACAATTTCCGGAATACTTTTTTGCTCTTCGATATAGGCTTTGAGAATCTGATCTAAAATGTCGTACGGCGGAAGAACATCTTCATCTTTCTGATCTGGTTTTAACTCCGCGGACGGAGGACGTTCAAGAATCGCGGGAGGAATCACAGGATGTTCATCATTCATCACGCGCGCAATTTTATACACAAACGTTTTGGGAACATCTGCGATCACCGACAAACCGCCCGCCATATCACCATAGAGCGTGCAATAGCCGACTGAAAGTTCAGATTTATTTCCGGTTGAGAGAACCATCGCCCCGGTACGATTTGAAAAAGCCATCAGAATATTGCCGCGAATGCGGGCCTGTAAATTTTCTTCGACAACTGTAATCTCTTTCGAAGAGCTGATCTCGTTGCGATACGCATCATAAATAGCATTGATCGGATGAACTTCAGTTTTTATGGAAAGTAAGTTGGCCAATGCTTGAGCGTCATCCATACTCTGCTGCAAAGTATACGGCGAAGGCATCAAAATACCGGTCACATGTTCTGATCCGAGCGCTTCAACAGCAAGCGCTGCGACAACGGCGGAATCAATCCCGCCTGACAAACCGATCACCACATGAGAAAAACCACACTTGTGAACATAATCGCGAAGTCCAAGCACAAGCGCCTTGCGCATTTCTTCGGCTGGCGAAATTTCAGGTAGTCGCACAGAACGAGCATCTGTTTTTAAATCAAAAAGGAAATTATCTTCCACAAACCGCTGCCCTTCATGAACAATCTCTCCTTGTGCGTTCACCACAAGACTATTGCCATCAAAAATTAAGGAGTCATTACCACCCACGAGATTACAAAAAAAGATCGGACGCGAAAGTCGCTTTGCGGTTTGAGATAAAAGAGAATGTCGAACTTCGATTTTTTCAAGACTATACGGTGAAGCAGAAAGATTTAAGATAATATCCGCACCTGCATTGACAAGTTCCTGGAGCGGATCCAAACGATAGAGTTTTTTCCCCTGCAAGGTATAGGAGCTCCACATATCTTCGCAAATGGAGAGACCGAGTTTTTTCCCTTTCCATTCACAGGGAAGAAACGAAGTACCAGGTTCAAAATAGCGTTTTTCATCGAAGACATCATAGTTCGGCAGAAGCGCTTTCTGATGTTCGCAAAGCATTTTCCCTTCGGCAAAAAATCCCGCCGCATTAAAAAATGCACGGCCAGAGGAGGTTGTGTTGACCGAAGGATATCCCAGAACAACTGCTGTCGAAGATGTCTTTTCGGAAATGTCTCGTACCGCTTGCGTACACCGATCGATAAAAGAGGGATGAAAGAGAAGATCTTGAGGAGGATAACCACAGACAGCAAGTTCAGGAAAGAGAAGGAGATCAGCCTCAGCTTTTTCTGCCCACGCGAGACGATCGAGAATTTTTTTGGTATTCCCTTCAAAATCTCCGATCGTGGAATTAATTTGTGCAACCGCAATTTTCATGAAAGCAACAGTTCACCGAGTTTGAGAGACAATCCAAGATTCCCTTCTACTTTGACTTTGCCACTTAAAAACGCTTGCTGAGGACTCAACTCTCCTGACGCCATCTGTTCAAAAACAGTACGATCAAGCGAAATTTTTACAGTGGACCCTTCGATTTCTCCTACCGTCACTTTTGGCGGCGACTGCGTACAGTCAATGCTCCAAGTCCCTTCGCTCTCACCCGTTAAACGAAACACCGCTTTTGCTTTGAGTGCGGATGCACGTTCTTGTTTTGCTGATAATTTTTGACTGAGCAACTGTTCGATATCGATGGTCATAGAGATTCCTCACTATTTTGTTGTCATCCTGAGCGCAGTGAAGGATCTCCAGTGATCACATGAGATTCTTCGCTCTGCTCAGAATGACAAACCATGGCAAATGCGACATCAGATGTAAAGTTCGCTCCATTTTACACTTGCTTGCAAGATCTACCTTTGGCAAGCAAGGGAAATGCGGATTCGATATGGGGCGATGGGAATCCTTCTTTTTTTGATGTCGTGCCAAACCATGTCCACTATTCAAGGGACGCGCTTGGTCCCGACTCATCCTGAAATTGCTGATCTCACTTCCATCGCCATTACTCAATTTTACTCCTTTGGCGAGGAGACCGATCTCCTCAGCGCACAACTTCAAATGGCGATTGAAGAGAAGCTTACTGAGAATGGGCATTTCATTGTCAAAAAAATTCCAAAACCGATGCTTCGTCGCCCTACTCCTCTTGCGATCAAAAAATTTTGGTACGAACAAGGAGCGAAAGAGAATATAGACGCACTCGTCAGTGGAGAAATTGATCTTGCACGAATCGAACTTCGTTCGGTCGGCGAAGAAGAGATTCAAGAAAAACGCGCGTCTCTCGTCCTCCAAATCAATGTCGTCTCATTGCAGCAGGAAAAACGATTAACCGGTGAACGACTCATGATCCAAGAGACCTCTTCTGCTGTTCCGGAAGAAATGCTCCCCAACGATGAACAGATGATGGCACGTGTCACAGAAAGTATGGCGGAAAAAGTAGTGGAATTTCTGACTCCGCATGTTTTAGAACAGGAAATCGGTCTTCTTCGAACACCAGCAACCGCTGAAGGTCTTCGTTATGCAAAAGAGGGAGAATGGGGAGCTGCTATTTACGCATGGGATCAAGCCCTTTTAAAAAATCCTGAGAATCATACGGTGCTCTATAATCTGGGCGCCACTTCTGAATTTCTGGGAGCGTATGAACGGGCAAAAGAATACTATAAACAAGCGCATCTGCTTTCCGAAAAGAAAAAGCTCTACCGCCAAGCGCTTGACCGCATGATCGCCCTTCTTAAAGAAAAAGAGAACGGTACAACTTCATTGCCCATAATCCCAGCAGTGACAGAAGAAAGCACCACACCAGAAACAGACGAAGTCGATCACTAAAAAGAGGCGGAAGTTTTTTCCCTTTCCAGACTGAAACCGCAGTGCGCAGAAAAAGAAGAACCAAAAAAAGAGCAATGACCATTCCCAAAGGATGAGCATTGATACTTGCTCGCAGATCTCCTTGCGTTAACGCCATAAAGGCTCGAATCAGACCGCAGCCAGGACAGTCGACATGAAAAAAATGCCAAAATGCACAAAATCGCAATGACGTAAACTCATGAGGAAAGAGTGGATAAACAAAGGCGATCAGAAAAAGAAGAGGGATACCAAAAAGAATGCCCAAAGCTGAGACACGATCAAAATCTGATTCTGGAGCTTTAGATTCCAGCTTTTTTGGCGGCGAAGTCACCGATGACCGGAATTTTCCATTGTTCGCCCTGATAGGCTTTGATCATACACACGATCCACAAAATAAAAGCGCCCAAGCCAAGGAGTGGGACAAAAAATCCGATGAGGATACCGAGAACACTTGCAATCGCTCCAAAAAGCGCCGCCAGGATTTGTAACCCAACAAGCAAAATAAAGTAGGCAACACCAAACGCCGTTCCCTGCCACGCATGAAAGCGAACCTCTTTATTTTCCTTTTCGATGATGAGAAAAATAATGCTCGTAAGAGGCAAACAAATATAACAAACAAGACTGGCAATGTTTGGAGCTAAACCGCTGGTGCCTGGTGATGATGTCATAAAATTCCTCTCTGCAAGAAATCGTTTTCTACAAAATCATAGAGATGAGTGCAAGATTATTTAGAACACATGCAAAATGAATGTTGTCATCCCCGCGCAGGCGGGGATCTCATGAGATTCCCGCTTACTCCATGCGGGAATGACAAACGTATATTCATGAACTCTTATACAGCGCTTCAATTTGAGGCTGATATTTTCGATAAATCGTATCACGCTTGAGCTTGAGGGTTGGCGTCAGATCTCCTCCCTCAATCGTAAAGCTCCCCTCCACAATCAAAAATCGTTTGATCGTTTCATAACTCGATAACTTCGCATTGACGGACGCAATCACTTCCGCAATCAGAGCCTCAACTTTTGCATCGACCTTTCCACTCCAACTCTCCCCTTTTTCCTGAAAATATCGCATGAGCGCTTCATGTTGAACCGAAAGAACGGCAATGAGATATTTTCGCGCATCGCCGACAAGCATCACATGATCAATAAAAGG
Organism: Deltaproteobacteria bacterium RIFCSPHIGHO2_02_FULL_44_16; assembly: GCA_001798185.1. Classification (NCBI taxonomy): domain Bacteria; class Deltaproteobacteria; species Deltaproteobacteria bacterium RIFCSPHIGHO2_02_FULL_44_16. The sequence continues at coordinate 73,367 of MGRM01000011.1, forward strand.
AGACCGCAAAAGCATTTCTTCAATCGGCTGAGGAGCAATATTTTTTCCTCCTGAAGTCACAATGATATTTTTCTTGCGATCGGTAATGCGTAAAAAACCATCTTTCGAATATTCGCCAATATCTCCGGTTTTCAACCATCCCTCGTCATCAAAAGCTGCTTTCGTCTCTTCAGGTTGATGAAGATATTCGCGAAAGACCATTGGACCTTTCACTAAAAGCTCGCCATCAGAAGCCCATCGAATCCACACTCCCGGAAGCGCTTTGCCAACAGTTCCAAAATGATAGTCATCAGGACGATTCACCGTAATTGCGCCAAATGTTTCTGTTAAGCCATATCCCTCGAGAACTAAAAGTCCAACGCTATAGAAAAAACGGGCGATCGATTTTGAAAGAGGCGCTCCACCAGAAATAAAAAGAGAGAGCCTTCCTCCCATTCGTTGACGAAGAGGGCCAAAAACAAGAAACGTAGCCATGACGTGGAAAAACTTGAGCGACCAAGAAAGCGTAGCGCGCGTTCTTTTTTTCTCAGAATATTCCTCTCCTATCTTGAGCGCCCACGCAAAAAGTCGTTGTTTGCGCGACGAAAGTTTTTCAACTGAAGCGATGATCCGTTCGTGCATTTTTTCCAGCATGCGCGGAACACCGACGATAAAATGAGGACGAACCTCTCGATAATTTTCCGCGAGTTTTTCAATATTCTCGGCATAAGCAGCTTGACACCCGCTAGCCAGTTGAAAAAATTGAATCACGCGCGCCAACACATGAGCTAAGGGAAGAACCACTAATCCGATATGACTCGAAGGGAAATGAAAAACAGATTGCGCTGCTTCGACTTCTGCGACGATATTTCCGTGGGTAATCACGACGCCTTTTGGTTTTCCCGTTGTCCCACTCGTGTAGATGTAACTTGCAGGAACCTCAGAAGCGAGCTGATCAATGCGAAGGTAAATGGTATCGTCTGAAAGAGCTTTTCCCCACGTTCTGATTTTTTCAAAAGCAGAAAACTGGAGAATTTTCGTGGAATCAATGCCAAGCGCAATCAACTTTTGATATTTGTGTTCATCATCCACAAAAAGAAAGCGGGGAGATGCATCTTTCAGAATGTAAGAAATCGTTTCGTCAACGAGTGAGGGATAGAGCGGAACCGTGATCCCCCCCGCAGCGAGAATGGCGAGATCAGCGAGCGTCCACTCCACGGACGTCGCCGCAAAAAGAGCAACCGGTTCTCCGGGACACAATCCATAAGCAACGAGCCCCTTGGCGGACTCCATCACCGCTGACCACATCTCATGCCACGACATGGCTTCCCATCTTCCCGCTCGTTTAAAATGAAAACAAGGAGAAGAACTTTGGTGTTCTACTGTTTTTCGAATGTGATGAAGAATATTCTTTTGCATACGTTATTCGAAAGCATCCTCTATAATTTCAACATTTCCCTGTCCATCAATAGCGACAACTCCCAAAAAAGCCATTGGGATTTCGCCCTTTTTCTTTTCATACTTCATTAAATACAGCGATGCTGCGCGGCGAATTCGTTTCATTTGATGATGCGTGATCACTTCAATCGCACCGGCTAAAGCATGTTGTCCCCGAAATTTAACTTCGAAAAAGTAAAGCGACGTCCCTTTCTGAGCAATGATGTCGATCTCACCGACGGAAAAACGCACGTTGCGCTCAAGCACTGAAAACCCCTTTTGTTTTAAGGTGTTAGCAGCAAGCTCTTCCCCTTCATTCCCTTTTGCACGCATGATGAAAACTCCTGAGGCGTCACACTCTTGGGGAAAACCCCTTGCACGAGCTGAAAGCTCATGCTACGTGCTCATCTCTTTTTGTTTTGTCGCAAGAGGTGATTATGTCTCGTTTATGTCATGTGTGTCAGAAAGGTCCACTCTTTGGACACATTGTTTCACACGCCAATAACAAAACTCGTAAAGTTTCTGTTCCTAATTTGCAACGTGTCCGCATTCAACTCAAAACAGGTGAGGTACGACGCACCATTGTTTGTACACGTTGTCTTCGTTCTGGCTTAGTTACGAAGGCTGCTTAATTTTAGTTTCTCACTCTCTCCACTGAAATAACTCCCTTCACTCTCTCGAGCGATTTCATAATTTTGCGTAATTGCGATACGTTTTGAATTTCGACTTCAAAAATATTCGATGCTGTCTGATCTTCATTCGTCTTAATCGACGCTGCAGCAATATTCGCTCCTTCGGAAGTAATGGACTCGGTCATCCCTGCCAGAAGACCTGGACGATTCACACACACGACACGAATACGCGCAATACGCGCAATATCAGTTTTGGTCTCCCATTCCACATCCACGCGGCGATCAGGATCGATCCCAATCACGCGAGGACAATCCACGACGTGAATCGAAACGCCGCGGCCGCGCGTCACATAACCGACAATGGGATCCCCAGCAATCGGATTACAACATTTTCCAAAATTGACAAGCATGTTTCCCATGCCCCCTACTCTCACTGGACTTTTTGAGGATCGACCAAGTTTACGAACAATTTTCTCTAAAACATTTTCAGGTTTTGATTGTTGTGATTCTTTTTCTTCAACCACAAGATTTACAATTTGTTGCGCAGAAATTTTTCCATAAGCAATGGGCGGAAGAAGAGCGATCGCACCATCATAGGAAGCATCGCGAGCGAACTTCTCAATCACGGGATTTTTGAGTAAATCATTCACACTGAGACCATATCGACTCGCGGCTTTTTCTAATAACTCGCGGCCAATGGCTTCGCTCTGTCCATGCTCTTCACTTCGTAAAAATTGCCGGATCTTTGCTTTGGCTCTACTGGTCACAACAAAATTGAGCCAATCTTTATTGGGACGCTTTTGCTTCTGCGTCACAATCTCAAGACTGTCTCCGCTGCGAAGGTGATAGCGAAGAGGAACGATTTTTCCGTTTACTTTTGCTCCAACACACGAGTGCCCCACATCGGTATGAACAGCGTACGCAAAATCAACTGGCGTTGAACCTCGTGGAAATTCTTTCAAATCCCCATGAGGAGTAAATACATAAACATCATCCGCAAAGAGATCGAGTTTCACGGTATCCAAAAATTCAGTGGGATCTGAAAGTTCGCGCTGCCATTCTAAAAGTCTTCGCACCCACTTAAATTTAATTTCATCTTTATCGTCGATCAATCTTCCTTCTTTATATTTCCAGTGAGCAGCAATTCCGTGTTCTGCAATATTATGCATATCACGAGTGCGGATTTGAAATTCGACTCGTATACCCTCGGGCCCAATCACCGTCGTATGAAGCGATTGATAATTATTCCCCTTGGGCATGGCGATATAGTCTTTAAAACGCCCTGGCACCGGACGCCACACCGAGTGAATCACTCCGAGCGCTTCATAGCATTGCTGCAAAGTGTCGACCATCACGCGAAAAGCGATGAGATCATAAACCTGATCAAACGGAATATGTTGCGCCTCCATTTTTCGATGAATACTATAGTAATGCTTGAGCCGCCCTGAAATCGTGCTTTCGACATTGTGGCCTTGAAGCTTTTCCGAAACAACTTTGCGAATCTCTTCAATCTGTTTTTTTCGCTGTTCATGTAATTTTCGAATTCGACTATCGATAAGATTATAGACATCCGGCTTCAGATATTTGAGACACAAATCTTCAAGCTCAACTTTGATATGTTGGATACCGAGTCTGTTGGCAATCGGAGCATAAACATCAATTGTTTCTTGAGCAATCGCCAGACGACGATCTTCCGCAAGATGTTCGAGCGTACGCATATTATGAAGGCGATCGGCAAGCTTGATCATAATGACACGAATATCCTTTGCCATGGCCATGATCATTTTTCGGAAATTTTCCGCCTGCTTTTCTTCGTTGGTGCTAAACTTGATTTTGGATAATTTGGTCACTCCGTCTACCAAATCACGAACTTCACTTCCAAAATCACGTTCAATCTCTTCAAGGGTGGCAACGGTATCTTCCACCGTATCATGCAGAAGGGCCGCAACAAGAGAGGGAACATCCATTCTCATCTCCGTCAAAAGTCCTGCGACCGCTAAAGGATGCGTGAGATAAGCTTCTCCCGAGCGGCGTAGTTGGCCTTGATGTGATTTTGCCGCAAACACGTACGCGCGACGAATGATATCCAGATCAGCGCCTGGATTATAGGCTGAGAGAGCCTCTAAAATATTATGAATTCGAATGAGCATATTTCTTTAATACCATTTGGAGCGCCGAAAGTGTTTTTTCAAGATCATCATTCACGAAACAGTGCTCATAACGATCTTGATACGAAAGCTCTTCGTTTGCATTTTCGAGTCTCGTCTTCACATCTTCTTCGCGATCAGTTCCCCGACGACGAAGTCGTTCTTCTAAAACGTTCATATTCGGCGGAAGCAAAAAAATCATGATCGCATCAGGGACATTTTTTTTAACCTGCATTCCACCTTGGACATCAATATCCATAAGAATATTTTTCCCTTGAGCTAACATCTTCTCAATTTCATTTTTCGGAGTTCCATAGGAAGCTCCATGAACCTGCGCGCATTCGAGAAAATAACCCGCGTTTTTTCTTTTTTGAAATTCCGCGTCGGAAATAAAGTCGTAATGGACTCCTTGTACTTCTCCGGGGCGCTTGGAACGTGTGGTAGAAGAGATAGAATGTTCTAGCTCTGGCATTCGCTCGCAGAGTTTTCGAACAACCGTTGATTTTCCGGTGCCAGAAGGAGCAGAGATAACAATAAGGCGGCCTTTTTTCATAAAGGTTTATTCAATATTTTGCACTTGTTCTCGAAGTCTTTCAAGTTCAGCTTTGCAATCGACCACAAGTCGCGAAATCTCTATATCTGCTGCTTTGGCGCCGATCGTGTTAATCTCTCGATTCATTTCCTGCAAAAGAAAATCAAGTTTTCTCCCCACAGCGCCACTTTCGGAAAAAAGTTTTCCATATTGCTTCAAATGGCTCATGAGACGAGTGACTTCTTCGGCAATATCCTGACGACCACCGAGAAGCGTCGCCTCGGTATGCAATCTTACGGTATCAATCGAAGAACCATTCGCTTCCATACGTTGCTTAATGCGCTGAGCATGTTTCCCCACGGCGTTCAAAGAACGACGTTCGATCTGTTTCACTAATTTTTCAAAAAGTTTCAGTCGTTTTTGTTGATCACTCCGCAAGTGTTTTCCTTCATTCATGCGCATGCGATCCACATGGTTTGCAGCTTGCGTCACCAATTGCTGGATCTGTTTCCAATAGGTTTCATATGAACCTTCTCGCTCAGTCGCAGTGATAAAACGGTCAGCATTCATATAATCGAGAAAAAAATGATTTCCTTTTTCACCCAGGGAACGTTCGAGTTGTTGAAAAGCCTTATGGTAACTTTGAGCGAGTTGCGCATCAATTTTAAGTTCAACCCCGCCAAAGAGAGGCATTTTTTCCCTCATAAAAATTTCAACTTTGCCGCGCAAAAACTTTTTCTGGAGCACTCTCCGCACATGCCCTTCAATACTTCCCATTTTATTCGGAAGTTTCAGAAAAATTTCACAGTAACGATGATTCACCGACTTCACTTCAACAAAAAGGCGTCCTTTTCCAACAATGCCTTCAGCAATTCCAAAACCTGTCATGGATTTCATCGTTTCACTCCTAAACAATACAACCATTCATCCTTCGACAAGCTCAGGATGAATAGCCTTAATTTCTACGCTCACCCTGAGCCTGTCGAAGGGCGAGATTCATTGTTTATTTACTTTTTTCTAAAACAATTTTTGTTTCACCGAGCTCAATGACATCTCCTTTTTTGAGAAGTCGTGATTCAACTTCTTGACCATTCACATACGTTCCATTTTTGCTGACGAGATCAAGAATCCCCACCGCTCCACTTTTGTCCGCAAAAATCATGGCATGAAGTCGCGAAAGCGCTGCATCAGAAAAAACAACATCTGAGGCGCGATGAAAAGCGCCAATCCGTTCCACTTTTTCGATCTCATCTTCATCATATTCATGCGCAGATTGAAATTGTCGTTGAACATACGCCATGATGAGAGACTTTGTTCGCTCATCAATCGAAAGATTAAGACCAAGAGAGAGAATGCTGGTGCGATCTGAAGTCTCTTCTCCTCTCCCAAGAGCTCGACAACTTTTTCTCTGCACTTCAAACGTTCGACCCATATCAGGACCGTGAAGCACGCGAAACGTCAGCGCAGTGTCCTCATTGTAAAAAGTCGTCACTTCTCGACTTTTCACTCGAAGATTCTCTGCTTCTTGGACAATCATAACAGGGACATCATTGAGAACAGGAAATTTCAACTGACATCGTTCGCACAACAGCGCGCGGCCACCTTCGACTGCGGTGACTGGTTGTTTACATTCTGGACAAGCAAGAAGTTCAATCAGTTTCGCATCAAGAGTCATGGATTATTTTGTGGTATTGTAAATACGAATGACTTCATTCGTTAAATCATTCCCCTCAGGAGCATATAAAATCATCTCTTTCGGAAGAATAACAGCGTAACCACGTTCTTGACCAAGTTTGAGAATAATTTTTTTTAATTTTTCGCCAATCGGCTTGATATAACTTCCCTCTTTTTCGGCAAATGTTTTTTCTGATTCAGCCCCCATTTTTTGAAGTTCCATAAAAGCCTGCTGGAGTTTCATCTCTTTCTCTCGAGAAGCTTCTGCAGAAAGAATGGGTCGTTGTTTATCGAGATTTTCTTTTTCTTGTTGAATCTCTTTTTGTTTGAGTTCAATTTTTTTCCGAAGCGCGTTTCCTTCTCCTTCAAGCTGTGCTTTTGCTTTTTTCCCCTCTTCCACTTCATTTAAAGCGCGATTCAAATCGACATAGGCAACTTTGACAGTTGAATCCGCACTTTTTGCTTCTTCCTTTTTATCCGCCGCATCGACATTGACACTTAAAAGAAGTGTGCAAAGAGCGACATAAAAAATACTCCGTTTCATGCTTTCCTCCTTCATCATAGGTTAAGCTTTAATTCAATAATAAAACCAACGGGTTATATCAAGAGGTTTCTGGGATCTGTTTACAAAGTATGTCATCGCGAGCCCGAAGGGCGTGGCGATCTCCCGAAAACACTATAGGCAGGAGATTGCTTCGTCGTTCTACTCCTCGCAATGACACACAGGCTTTCAAGCACGCTCTAAAAGAAGTGTCCGATGGCGAAGTTGAAGACAAGATCGTCTTCGCCTGTTTTGGGATTGATCGGGATACCCCACTCAAATCGCAGCGGGCCGATCGGAGAGTTCCAACGAAGTCCAAAACCATAGTTATGGCGCAAAGAATCTAAAGAATAACTTTCCTCTTCGGCAAAAGCATTTCCTGTGTCGTAAAAAGTGACGGCAGAAATGCCGGCAACTTTAATGAGCGGCACTTCGATCTCTGCTGTAAAGAGAAGAAGTTTATCTCCGCCGAAAACAAAATCGATATCATCTCCAGAAGGTCCCGCAGGAATCCGAAGTTTTGGACCGAGCGAGTTCGGGAAAAATCCTCTCAAAGAATTTGGCCCTCCCGTGAAAAATCGCTCGAACAAAGGAACCGGAGAATCATTCAAACTTTTAATATGGCCAATGCGTCCAAAAGTCTTAAAAACAATTCCCTTCCAGACAGGCTGATACCAAAGTGAACGATAATTTGTGCGGAAATAATCATTGTCCCCACCAAGCTTTGCCCCCGAAACTTCAAAAGAGGCAACATTATAGGTCCCTTTCGTGGGAATTAAACGATTGTCACGCGTATCGCGATCGACCGCAAAAGCAAAAGCCGAGGTGAGTCCACCTGCATTTTGTCGAAAAAACTGAGGCACAGCGATACTGAAACTTGAGACCCCGACATCTTCAAGACGATAGGTGGTATCAAATGACCAGCGTTCAAAAAATGGATGTCCGAGTGAAAGCGTTCCACCTGTGGAGGTTCGACGAAAATCATTAAAGAGATAGGCAGTGCGATACGCGGAAAATCCCGCTGACCATTTCGTATCGAGAAAATAAGGATCGCGGAAAGAGAGCGTAAAAAATTGACGACGTTTTGAAAACTCAGCTCCCAACTCACCACTCATGCCATATCCAAAGAAATTTTCTTTTCTCATCGTTAAACCAAAAATAAAACTTTCGAGTGAAGAGAAACCCGCTTGAATATTAAACTGGCCGGTCTTCCGTTCTTTGACCGTAACATTGAGAATGACGGTATCATCACGGCTTCCTCGAGGAGTTGCAAAGTTCACTTCTTCAAAAAGTCCGAGCTGCATGAGTCGACGGCGGCTCTCCCGAAGATTGCGCTCACTATAACGATCATTCTCCAAAACTCTTAGCTCACGACGAACCACTTTATCTCGTGTTGTCGTATTTCCAAAAATATGAATTTTTTCGATGGTAATGCGATTTCCTTTTTCAATTTCAAAATGAATATCTGCCGTCAAAGTTTCATCATGGGGAAGAGTTCTCGGAACAATATTCGCAAACGCATATCCCTCATCCCCATAACGTTCGGTCAGGGTCAGAATATCTTCTTCGAGTTTGCGTTGACTATAAATATTTTTCGGTTTCGTTTTGAGAATACTCAGGAGTTCCTGTTTTGTCGTCAAAATATCACCTTCGATATCCACTTCTCCAACATGATACTGCTCCCCTTCTTGGATTTGAAAAGAGACAAAAATGTAACGCTTGTCTTTTGAGATGGTCACTTTTGGAGGCGAAACTTTTACGTTGAGATATCCATGATTCAAATAATGATACGTGAGAAAAAGTTTGTCCGTTCGGAGCTGTTCTTCTTCGTATTTCCCCGACTTTGTTAAAAAAGAGAGAACTCCCTTCTTTTTTGTACGCATCACAGCACGAAGCTGATCGTCGCTAAAAACTTTGTTGCCGATAAATTGAACTTTCCGAACAGCAATGCCTTGATTCTCCATAATCTCAAAAACAAGTTTGGTTTCATTCACCCCAATTTCTTCTAAACGATAATCGACGTGGGCAAGATAATATCCTTTATTCGCGTACTTCTGCCGTATCTTCTCAATGGTTTTAGCAACATCGTGTTCATTGAGAGGGCGATACGTTCGCACCACCATTTCCTCTTCGAGATTTTTATCATTTATTTTACGATTTCCCGTAAAGACAACTTTGGTAATCAGTGGATTCTCGACAAAATGATAAACGAGTCGAACGCCAGCAGGAACGATAAAACGTTCCACTTGAACATCGCTAAACTGACCGAGTTTATAGAGCTCTTGAATATCTTTTCGAAGTCGTTCGGAATCGAATGGATATCCCTCTTTGGTGCCAATCGTATTGAGAATGGTTTCTTCCGGAGTTCGAATGTTTCCGTCAAATGAAATGTCTTTAATCACTTCAAATTCTGCAAAAGAGAGAGACGGCAGTAAAAGAAAGAGCCAAAAAAAGAATATGAAAAAGCGCAGCTTCATAAGGTGGCCTCATGAAGCGATCCCTCTTTGAGTTCAAGATGGCGCGGGAGCGATCGAAGCAGCTCTTGATTGTGCGAAACGACGACGAGCGCCATTCCTTCATGCGCAAGACGAAGAAGATAATCCCATATTTTCTTCCCTGTCTGTTCATCGAGATTTCCGGTCGGTTCATCCGCGAGAATGACACGTGGACGCATCACCACCGCACGAGCAATGGCAACACGTTGTTGTTCACCACCAGAGAGTTCCCCTGGTCGATGATGAAAACGATCCGTAAGTCCAACAGCGGCAAGCGCCTCTTGTGCTTTTTCTTCTGCTTGGCTTCGCGAGTTTCCAGCGATAAGACAAGGAATCATCACATTCTCAAGAGCGGAAAATTCAGAGAGCAAATGATAGAACTGAAACACAAAACCGACGGTAGTATTTCGAAACCGAGCCCGCTCTTCATCGTTCAGAGAAAAAAGATCTTGTCCCTCAAAAAATACTTTTCCTGACGTCGGGGTATCGAGCCCCCCAAGCAGATGAAGAAAGGTCGATTTTCCAGCTCCCGAAACTCCAAAAATGCCGACACACTCACGCTCTGCGAGCGAAAAATTGATCTCTTTGAGAACTCCAACAGCAGCTCTCCCTTCATCGTACCGTTTACTGACTTGGTGTGTGGTCAAAAGTGGCATGTGGAAGCTAACGTAACCCATCCCCCAGAGGATATGATGAGAGTCGTGCCGCAGCCAGACGCGAGGTGACAGCGCAGATACCGAGGCAAAAAGTCCCGATAAATCCACATAATACAGGAGAGAAGTCAAGCGGGAGATGCCGCAGAAAATAGATCTCTTCCTCAAGTGCAATGAGCGGATAGCTTTTGAGAACCCAGATGATCAAACCGCTCACCGCGAGGCCGATGATCACACCGATCATTCCGGTCCACACTCCACTGCGCGTGATCATGCCAACAAGTTTTTTTCGAGGCATCCCCAAAGCATACAGAATGGCGACCTCTTTTTTCCGAAAAAGAATCAAAAGAATGAGAACCGTCATAATATTGAGCGCGGCAACAATGACGATCACTCCCATAATCATTCCAAACATCCACTTTTCCAATGTCAGCGCGGCAAAAAGATCTCGGTTGAGATCCTTCCACGTTAAAATCTCATCAATATCTTGAAACTCAACTCGAAGTTTCTCAGCAAGCGAAAATGCTTGATTTGGATCTGCGAGAGAAATTTCGATACCGGTCATTTCATCATTTTGAATCTCAAAAAGAGATTTCATCTCGGGAATCGACATAAAGAGAAATTGAGAATCATAATCATACATGCCAGATGAAAAAGTTCCGATCGCTTCAATTTCTTCAAAACGATTCGTCTCCTTGGTCGGAAGAAGAAGTCGTAATCCTGGATCTTGCGGTGTCACCTCCAACATTTTCGTAAGCGCTTTGCCTATGACCACAACAGGTTTGTTTTTTTTATGATCATCTTGCCAAAAATGGACGTTGAGTGTTTTGAGAGAAGTAAATTGATCAGGATCAACTCCCTTCACCACCACACCCTTGATTGTGCCATGCGACACCGCAAGCGCTTCCCGATAGAGAAAATGGGTGAAAGAAAGAATTTCGCCTTTTTCTTTCAGATGAGAAAGTTTTTGAACGATATCTTTTTGAACTTCTGTGGAATGAAAAGAAGGGAGCACAATGACATGAGCATTAAAATCGAGAAGTGATCTCATATAGGCATGCTCAAATCCACGCGCGATGGTCATCGAGATCAGGAGTGTCGTCACCGCAAGCGCTATTCCCACAATCGTAATAACACGCATCACTTTGAGCGAAGGAGGGAGCGTTGAAAAACGGTGCATGCGACGAAGAATAAAAGAGGTGTTCATGTTATTCATAGCGAAGCACCTCACACGGAGCTTCTTTGGCGGCTCTCATGGCAGGAAAAAACGCAGCCAACATGGCAAAGAAAATCCCGCAGAAAAAGAAGAGAACAACCCATGTAAACTCAACCGAGACGGGCAACACATCCAGATAATACGTGCTCGGAAGCGAGAGTGGATATTGTTGAAGAAGGTAACAAATGAAGAGACCCAAAAATGTACCCAGAAATGAGCCACCGGCTCCGATCCAAAAACCTTGAAGCAAAAAGATTCTGCGGATTTTTCTTGGTGATATTCCACATGAACGTAAGATCCCAATGTCCTTTCGTTTTGATGCTGTCATGAGAAAAAGAACGCCCATCATTGAAAAAGAGGAAATGAGAAGAATGAACAAAAGGACAATATTCATGACAATGCGCTCAAAGCGAAGAGCTTGAAAGAGTTTTTGATTCTCTTCACTCCACGCATGAGCTTTCCAACCTGACGGCAAGCTTTGACGTAATCTTGCCACAACTTTGTACGCATGCTCCGGATATTGTAGACGAACATTCCATCCCCGCGAGATCTGCTCTCCCAGAAGTTTGGTGGCATTTTCGCGCGAAAGAAAGATCACTTTCGTATCGTATTCATAAATCCCCGATTCAAAAACACCAACCACAGGATAGCGATAGGCACGTGGAGCAAGCTCTCCCGTAGGCCCAACTTCCGCAAGCGGCGCAATCAATCGAATCGAATCTTCAAAATCAGGATGAGCTAAAAGTGTGCCTGAAACTTCTTTCCCTAAAATAACCCCGGAAAAATTCTCTTTTCCCTGGGGAAAATAAAATTGAACTCGTTTCATAAAAGGAAGTTCCTGAGGATCGAGACTCCGAACTCGTACTCCTTGCACAGCTTCTCCGACTGTTTCTGGCCCTTGGGCTATTGCTTCGCCTTCTACAAAGGGAGTGACAAGAACTGTGGACTCATCTTGAAGAAGTGATTCTATCTGTTCACGTGTCAGATCATCTTGTGCGGAGTCAGGAGCCCGAAGAAGCACATGCGCATGAAGTCCTAAAAGTCGCTCTGTTAATTCGCGATGAAAACCACACATGATGGAAAGCACCACAATAAGCGCGAGAACTCCAATCGTCACTCCCAGAATTGAGGTTGTCGTGAGAAAGGAAAGGAATCGCTCAGAACGTCGACTTCGAAAATAGCGCCAAGCTATCCAGGTTGAGATCATAGGCATTACCAAACTGTCATCGCATTTTCTCTCGGGGTACAGCGGCTTCGGTTACGCTCCTCGCCGCTTCTGTTTCCATCGGCGCGATCTTTCGATTGGCATTGACGCGCCTCAGTCAAAGGCCCCCTGCGAGAAAATCCTCGACAGTTTGGAATCATGACTCATCTCTTTTTTTCAACTGGGGAAATAAAATTACATCTCTGATTGACGGGGAATCCGTAAGAAGCATCACCAATCGATCGATGCCAACACCTTCTCCAGCAGCTGGTGGCATCCCATATTCAAGCGCCTGAATATAATCGGCATCATAATGCATCGCCTCATCGTTTCCACCTGAAAGAGCTTCGACCTGTTTACGAAAGCGCTCAGCTTGATCTTCTGGATCATTGAGCTCTGAAAAAGCGTTGGCAATTTCGCGACCGTAGATAAAAAGTTCGAACCGATCCGTAACGTCGGGATTTTTATCATTCCGACGAGCGAGCGGAGAGACTTCTGTGGGATAGTGTGTAATAAATGTCGGCTGAATTAATTTTGCTTCACAGGTCAGCTCAAAAATTTCTGTGAGGATTGCACCGAGTCCCTCTTTTTCTGATTTCAGTTTATCACCAAGACTTTTGGCATAACTCAGCGCCTTCTCTCGATTTGTCAAAACCGCAGGATCCACTTTGCCGACCTGAACAAGTGCTTCGTTTAATGTGTAACGTTGGAAGGGAGGAGAAAAATTTATTTCAGTTCCTTGATATGTTACGCGCAAAGTGCCGTGCACTTTTTTGAGCACATGCGCGAGCATGCTTTCAGTGAGGTTCATGAGATCTTCATACGTTGCGTACGACTGATAAAACTCGAGCATGGTAAATTCGGGGTTATGCTGAATGGAAATTCCTTCGTTGCGAAAATTACGATTGATTTCAAAAACCCGTTCAAGACCACCAACGACAAGGCGTTTGAGATAAAGCTCCGGCGCAATGCGAAGATAGAGATCCATATCGAGTTTATGATGATGTGTCACAAAAGGTTTTGCCGCAGCGCCACCTGGAATCGAATGCATCATCGGCGTTTCGACTTCCAAAAAGTCTCGTTCATGTAAAAATTCGCGAATGGCTTGAACGACCTGTGCACGAATGCGAAATGTTTTTTTCACGTCGTCATTCGCGATGAGATCAACATAGCGTTGTCGATAGCGTGTTTCGACATCGGTTAACCCATGCCATTTCTCCGGCAAAGGACGGAGAGATGTGGTCACGAGCTTCAGATCTTTTGCTTTAAGGGAGAGTTCGCCTGTTTTCGTCCGAAAAAGAGGCCCTTCAAAAAGCGCAAAATCGCCCACATTGAAGGTTTTATAAAGGTTGAAGAGTTCGTCGGAAAGGTCTTGTTTTTGAATAAAAATTTGAAACTCACCCGAACGGTCACGAATGCGCAAAAAAGCAGCTTTTCCAAACGAGCGAATCATCATGATTCTTCCCGCAAGCGAAAATGTTTTTTGAAGAGATTCTAGTTCTTCTGCGTTTTGTGCTCCATGTATCCTCTGAATCTCTTCAGAAGTATGATGAGGCAGAATTCCATTTGGATAAGGATTAATCCCCTGCTCACGATAGACAGAGAGCTTTTTGCGCCGCTCGGCAATATATTGATTTTCCTCTGACATAAGAGGCGTGATTTTGGTTAAAGGATGCGGAAAGTCAATGGGAATTCAGATGGGACTAAGAAGAGAGAGTCTCTTCCACCAATCGCAACATTTTTTCTGCTGTTTGAAGCGCGAGGCGCGCATCTTCTGCTGTAAATGTTGTAACCACATCATCAGGATAACGGGCAGGAATATAAAATTTATCTAACTTTCGAACATCCATCTGGATTGAGGCAAACAATGAATGACGGTCGAGGATCTGTGAAAACAAAAATCCGAGATGGTGTGAGCGTGGAGGTACGATTCCATCAACAATCAACATCGCCTTTACTGCTTTCTCAACCGCTTGGTGACATAAGAAGCAAGTAATATGATGTTGTTGCGTCTCTTTTTCTCCAGCCTGGGCGTATTGAAAATCGCTCCAGGCACGATCGATCCATTCATGTGCCAATTTTTTCTGCTTTTCGCTCATACAATATCTGCCCTTTACTGACGATTTCACTGATAAAAAAATCTCTGAGATCGAGCCTTTCCCGAAGTTCTTGCGGAGTATAGATATGAAGCTCAAGAGGAGCATCTGGATCTAAAACAGAAAGCAGTTCGTCACTTCGATCAAGCCGTCGCTTCGATGTTTCTTTTACAATCAACAGGTCAATATCACTCCCTTCATGCCAGGCTCCAATGGATGTTGATCCAAAGAGAACAATCTTTTCTGGTTGATAATGTTCGATGATCTGCTGGACAGCTTGGTGAATCCAGAGCCGGTATTGTTCTGAAAGCATAAAACGTTGATAGGTTTTGATATCAATTAAAGCGGCAACGGGCTTTCCATGACGCTCAATAAAACATGGTTTTTTGGAGTAGCGAACCTGATCAAGGAGTTCTCCAAAACGAGTTCTTGCATCAAAAGCTGAATATTTTTGAATGGTTTCCTTCATATTGATGAGTTTAATGTAATTCATTAAAAGTGCAAGGAAAATTTATTGATTCAACCAAGGGGAGAGACTCTCTTCCACAAATGCTTCGTACGAAAAGTGCATGCCGCCACCGACTGCAAGTCCACTGAGACCAAGCGTTGCAAATTCGTTCTTTTCAAATGAAGGCTAGGGGTCAAGTCTTGACTTTTCACTTTTTAACTTTGTGCAACCAACGATAGAGTGTTGACTCATGTCAAGACTTGACCCCATTGACATTGATCTATTTCAGATCGCTTCAATACAGGCCTCAACAAGATGTTGACTACCGTCTACCGTCGAGAAATGGAGAGCTGCTTCAATGAGCAGTTGTAAATTCGTGGCTTTCATCTTTCTTAAAAGCTCGCATTGGATCGCGGGGTTCGAGATTTTTGGGAGTAACGTATCCAATACTCTGGTAAAAGCGGCCGGATTATTCGTGCTGATCCTGCTTTCAATATATCGCTTCAGCGTTGCTTGGGCTTCATCAGTCTGGCCAACATCATTGAGCAATTTGAACAAATCATCTAAATCGTCATTACTATTTCTCGCTTGTATCTCCCGGATTCTGCGCCATTTATCCTCTCGGAGAGCAACAGAGAGTTCCTCTCGAAGTCCGTCCAACTCTGGTAATTTTTGAATTTTGACAAGGAACATTTCGCTTGGAAGAAGATCACAATTTTTAAAAGCTGCTTTAAATATTGCTCCAATAACGGGTTGAAGATTTTTAAGTTGACCGTTGTATTGGGATAAAAAACCAGCAAAAGTGTCTTCGTATAAAGCACATCCACCCTTCAGATCATCCGGAGACTTGCTACTTTTGATTGCCGCCAAGAACTTGTTTCCGGCAACGTTGGCTTCTGCCAGTTTTTGTTCATCAACGGCGCTTGGCGGCTCAGCAGATTCTTCCACGCCTTTGAACGAAAATTCCACGATGCCGCTTTGGGTTACGATGTAAAAATCAGAGGATATTTCATGCGTGGAATTCGAGGGCTGGTGTTTTTTCCTTCCGAACGCCGCAAACTCCGCGCCAGTGACAACAATGGCAACATCGTGAGGCCCCGCAACAAACAGTGTTTCTTCACTCCACCAACACATGCCCTCCGATGCTTGTTCCAAGAGGCGATTGACTTCGGCTACGGGGTTAAATCCACCGCTGAGAATTTGGCCCAAAGGTACCTGTCCGATGAGACGAGAAACATCCAAGTTCCTAAGATATCCATCGGGTGTCGGATCAGCATCAAAAGGCAAACACCGTGCTCCATCGTCAGATGCGGACACCGGTTCATTTTCCGCTGAAAACTCCTCAGGATGCATACAGACACCCAAATGAACATAATATTGGGCGACAT
This sequence comes from Deltaproteobacteria bacterium RIFCSPHIGHO2_02_FULL_44_16, assembly GCA_001798185.1. Taxonomy (NCBI): domain Bacteria; class Deltaproteobacteria; species Deltaproteobacteria bacterium RIFCSPHIGHO2_02_FULL_44_16. The sequence goes on from MGRM01000011.1 coordinate 89,809, forward strand.
CTCTTTTCAGCGCCACGTATGCCATAATTGTACTTCCTTTATATAGGGCACCTCTAAAAACTTCCTTGAGTGGCATTGATTATCTTGGATAAAATGTGGTGGTGATGTAGAAGGAAGACATGAGCCACT
>MGRM01000012.1:0-52179 GCA_001798185.1 Deltaproteobacteria bacterium RIFCSPHIGHO2_02_FULL_44_16
CATCGCAAGAAAAACTTCGGGATGAAAGATTTTTATGCATCTCGTTCTATCAAGAAAGAAACAAATAGGTTTTTAGAGGTGCCCTATAATCATCGGCAGATATCACAAATTGTTGTTTTTTAAATACGTGACTCAAACATGCATCTTTTGCTTTCTCCTGATAATCGCCATAAGTGCTGAAAACTCTTCGGGATGAATGAGTTTGGCAGCGACAAAAAATACTCCCATTCCAACAAGAATAAAGAGGATTAAAGAAATACCGTAAGGCGTTCCGAAAAATTTCTCTCCGAGAAGAAGCACACTTCCCATGATGAAAGAAGCGAGCAACGTTTTCCCAAGAGATGAAAGTAATTTCCTCCCTCCAATAAGTCCCATCTTGCGACGAAAAAGATAAAGCAGAAGAAAGAAATTAAAAGCGCTCGAAATCGCAAGCGCAGCTGCGAGACCTACATGCGCAAAAGTTTTCATCAACCATAGTGCCGCAAGTGCATTGACGGCAACCGCAAATACCGAAACCACGACCGGAGTTTTCGCATCTTTTAATGCAAAAAAACCTCCGGCAATATTTCGTACGGCTGAAAGAAATGGAATCTTGATGGCGAAAAAGAGTAATGCCGCAGCAGTGGCTTTGGTCGCAGTCACATCAAAAACTCCGCGCTCAAAAAGAAGAGCCACAATCGGTTCAGCCAAGATATAGAGACCAACCGAAGCTGGAATCGTAATCAAAAAAGTCAGACGCAATCCATAGTTCATCGTCTCGACAAATGCCTCTCGATCCTGATCAACCGCATGATCTGAAAGTGTAGGCAAGATGGCAGTCGCAAGAGCAAGGCCAAAAACACCGAGCGGAAACTCGGCCACACGATCTGCATACCAAAGATAAGAGACACTTCCTTCTGGAAGATAGGATGCAAATCGCGTAATGACCAAGACATTGATTTGATAGACAGCAGCCCCAATAGCCGAAGGAATCATCAGCAACAAGAGACCTTTCAGCGCTGGATGGCGAAGACGAACATCAAAGCGCGGGAGCATTCCTTCTTTTCGAAGTGAAGGAATCTGCATTGCAAGTTGCAATACACCTCCCAGGAGAACTCCAACAGCAACCCCGACAACAGGAAGATCAAAAAAATGACGAAGTAAGAGTGCGCCAAAAATGATTCCGACATTGAGCACAATAGGAGAAGCTGAGGTAGCAACAAAACGTTTGAGTGAATTAAGAACTCCCATAGCAAGAGCAACGAGACTAATAAAAAAAATGTAGGGGAACATGAGACGGGTAAGGTAGACCGTCAGCGTAAATGTTTGCGGATCGTCAGAAAATCCGCGAGCAATGAGCTGGACGATCCACGGTGCAAAGAGAATTCCAAAAATGACAAGAAGGGTGAGAAAAAGAGTTAAGACCGAAAAAACGACCGATGCTGCCTCTCTTCCACTCTCTCGCGATTTGCGAAGCCACTCGGTATAAATCGGAACAAAAGCAACCGTGAGGGACCCTTCTGCAACAAGGCGCCGAAGAAGATTTGGAATGCGAAAAGCGACATAAAACGCATCGGCCATCGCCGTTGCTCCAAAAGCATACGCCAAAACACTGTCACGAAGAAGGCCGAGAATACGACTCAGAAGGGTGAAAAAACCGATGATCCCGGTTCGCCGGCTAATATGACTCATAACTTCCTTCATATTGACAACATCTCCTTATGCATGGTAGCAGCCACGCTTCACTTTAGAACTTTAGACGAAATTGGAGCTTCGCATGGCAGACGAAAAAGCACAAAAAGAAAAAAGTAAACTGGGCAAAGGTCGCCATCTTTCAGCGATCAAACGAAGTCGCCAAAATGAGCAGCGTCGTCTCCGCAATAAAGGAGCAAGGACGCGTTTGCGCACCGCCATGAAAGAACTCCGACAACACCCCACCAAAGAACTTTTGAAAAAAGTTATTCCACTGGTCGATAAAGCTGCTTCCACGAAATTAATCCATCACCGAACAGCCGCGCGTATCGTTTCTCGTTTGACACAGCTTGTTCAAAAGATACCAGCATAATAGAGCATATCTGCAAAATCTTATTTCCTCTATGTCATCCCTGCGAAGGCAGGGATCCAGTGTTTTCAATGTTTTCTGGATTCCCGCTTTCGCGGGAATGACATTCTAGACAATTTTCAAAAGAAGATTTTCGAGAAGAAGATGACGAGGAATTCTGCTCGACTTCAGTTCTCGATCGGTTTCCGACAGAGAGCGAAAGCTTTGTCGAAGTTCCTTTTCCGAAAAAATACGTGATTGTTGAAGATAATTTTTCGCAAAAAATGGATGCACACTTAAATAACGCGCAATATCTGATTCTGAAGGAAGCCGACCATCCACCTCTTTCGCTTTCAACAGAAGTCTCATGTGTCGAGTGAGCATTGCCAGAATCCCGACAGGAGCTTCGCCATGCTCCAGAAGATTTTTTAAAATACCGATCGCTTTGGCGCGATCGCGCTGTCCAACGGCATCGGTAAATTCAAAAATAGTTCGCTGGGCTGTCTCTGCAATCGCAACTTCCACATCCGGCAGTTCAATGAGCTTGCGATCTCCAACATAGAGAATCAATCGCTCAACCGCATCTGCAATTTGTCCCATGTCAACGCCGACCAGATCAGCCAGATATCGCGCTGCTTCCTGGGATATTCGTTTTTCGTGACGCCTTACTTCAAGCGAAATCCAGGGCGGAACTTGATTCGCATAGAGCGGTTTACATTCCACCATGACCCCATGTTTTTTGAAACCGGTCATCAACTTCGAACGACCATCGAGTTTCGTCGCCACAAGAATTAAGGTCGCACTTTGCACCGGATGCTCAGCGTAGGCTGCAAGTCTCTCTTGAACTCCCTTTTTTAATTTTTCCGCAACACGAATAAGCACCGTCGGTCTTCCTCCCAACAGTGACATCGTGGAAAGCGTATCGATAACTTCATCCCCTGTTTTGATTTCATTCCCATTGTAACGATGCGTAGAAGTACCGTCCGAGGCATTCGCTTGAAGGGCCTGAAGAAGCAGTGCAGATGCTCGCTCTGCCATAAAGGATTCTTCTCCGACAATGGCATAGAGCGGTCGAAAGTTTTTTGTTGCAAGCTCAGAGGCAAGTTCTTGAACATTCATACGTCGGTCACGATATTCATTAATTTTTTTGGAATATAAATAACTCGTTTTGGATTTTCTTTGATGTAGGGACTTACTTTTTCTGAGGCAAAGGCCATTGCTTTCACGTGATCTTCATCGGCATCGGCTGGAACGCGAATACGATCCCGCAGTTTTCCATTCACCTGAATGATAATTTGGATTTCATCTGTCAGAAGCGCCTCTTCATCATAGGTTGGCCAGGGAACCTGCATGAGAAACTCTTTTTTTCCAAAACGTTGCCAAATTTCATCACACATATGCGGCGCAAAAGGAGAAAGGAGAAGAAGAAGCGTTTCAACTGCTTCCGGTGAAACTTCATCTAAAGGATACTTGGTAAGCACGTGCACATATTCCATAAGCGCGGCGATGGCAGTATTCAAATGCCACCGTTCAATATCGTGTGTCACACGTTTAATAGTTTTATGTTGCCACTGCGTCAGCTCTTTATGAATGATCTCTTTGGGTCTTTTCTCTCTCCACTCATGCACAAAACGCCACACCTTTTGAAGAAAACGATAAGAACCTTCAATGCCCGCATCACTCCACTCCAGATCTTTTTCAGGAGGCGCTGCAAAAAGCGTGAAGAGCCGACAGGTATCAGCTCCATAACGTTGAATCATCTCATCAGGATCCACAATATTTCCCCGAGACTTGCTCATTTTTGTTCCGCCCAGAAGAACCATCCCTTGCGTTAAAAGATTAGTGACGGGCTCATCGAGTTTGAAATATCCAAGATCACGAAGAACTTTTGTAAAATAACGAACATAGATCAGGTGCATCACAGCATGCTCCACGCCACCTATATAATGATCGACCGGAAGCCAGTAGTGAACTTTATTTGTCTCAAAGGGACCTTGATTACAATGAGGTGACGTGTACCGAAAAAGATACCAGGACGACTCGACAAAAGTATCCATGGTATCGGTCTCTCGTTTTGCAGGCTGAGAACATTTTGGACAAATGGTTTTTACAAAGGATTCGACACGTTCAAGAGGCGAACCTCCTTTGCCACTGAAAATCACCTCTTTGGGAAGCGTGACCGGAAGATCTTTTTCTGGAACCGCAATCGCGCCACACTCAGAACAATGAATAATCGGAATCGGTGTTCCCCAATATCGTTGCCGTGAAACGCCCCAATCGCGAATCTTGAAATGGGTCTTTGGTCCACCAAACCCGATACTTTGGAGATGAGCGGTGATATGATCCATCGCATCCGAAGAGAAAAGTCCGGAAAATTCTCCTGAATGATGAAGAATCCCTTCTCCTGTATATGCTTCTTTCATTTTCGATATACTCAACTCCCGCTCTTTGGGTTGAATCACGATCTTCAGAGGAAGATTATATTTTTTTGCAAATTCGAAGTCCCGCTGATCATGCGCAGGAACGGCCATGACAGCGCCTGTCCCATATTCCATGAGCACAAAATTCGCGACATAGATCGGAATCTCTTCACCTGTCACCGGATGCAAACAGTAAGCGCCTGTGAAGATACCATTTTTTTCATACGTATCTTCAAGACGTGCTTGATGATCGATCTTTGCGGAAGCCTCTTGAAAGGCTTTCACCTCTTTTTCATACTTTGTTCCTTCAATAAGATCGGCAAGAAGAGGATGTTCAGGCGCAAGACTTAAAAAAGTCACTCCAAAAAGCGTGTCAGGACGAGTGGTAAAAACAGAAAGACGAAGATGTTTTTCTTTCACCGCAAAATCAACACGAGCTCCTTTACTTTTTCCAATCCATTCTCTTTGCATATTACGCACGCGTTCAGGCCACCCCTGAAGTTTTTCGAGGTCCTCGAGTAATTCTTCCGCATAATCGGTCAATCGAAAATACCACTGCGTCATCGATTTCTGTTCAACTCGCGCATCGCATTGCCAGCAGAATCCAGCAACCACTTGCTCATTTGCCAAAACAGTTTGACAGCCAGGACACCAATTCACTGTAGAGGTTTTTTGATACGCCCATCCCTTTTCAAACATTTTCAAAAAAAGAAGTTGTTCCCAGCGATAATATTCAGGATCACACGTTGCAAATTCACGACGCCAATCATACGAAAATCCGAGCGCTTTCAGTTGCGACCGCATGTACGCGATATTGTCATAGGTCCAACTTGCCGGAGGAATGCCACGTTTGATCGCCGCATTTTCTGCAGGGAGACCAAAAGCATCCCAGCCCATGGGATGGAGAACTGCCTTTCCTTTCATTCGATAATAACGAGACGCCACATCGCCGATGGAATAGTTGCGAACATGCCCCATGTGGATTCTGCCAGAAGGATAGGGAAGCATTTCAACGACATAAAACTTTTCCTGTTTCTTGTTTTCATTGACTTCAAACAGGCGAGCCTCTTCCCATGTTTTTTGCCACTTTGGCTCAATGATTTCAGGATGATATTTCTCGGTCATAAGACAATATCTTTAAAATTCGTCCTGATGAAATGCAAGTTCGTTCATGCTTTCAATGAGAGAGGTTTCGGAGATCTCCTCCAATAAGCAAATAGAGTTGAAAAGCATCGGGATGATCAATATGAAGCAAACCTTCCCGAAGTGCGCTTCCCCCTTGCTGAGTGTAACAAGTAAGATCAGCGCAATTTTCCATGAGCATGAAGTGAGCGCTTTCATAATTGCTCATCGCTTCAATGAGAAAACCATTGGCCTGATAATATTGAGCTCGCGCTATAAACGTATTCGTAATCAGAGAACAGGAATCAGTTTGATGACAAAGCTCATAGGCTGTTTCAAAACTTCCTTTTTCTGCTGCTGTCAGCGCCCTATGATACATATCAATTTTTTGTGAACTTGAAATACGTGAAACTGCCATGACAACCTCCTCGGTTGTCGCGACAAAAATGGTGGGGAAATAAAAAGAGACAAGCTCTTCCACCACGTCGCGAGTGGATAAAAAACGCTCTGAGCAGGTTTCCTGACTTGAAGAATTCCTCCCCCGTTGCTCGCCTTCCCGCTGAAAGATCAGCAGTGACTCTTTATCGCAACAAGGAATTTCTTCTCACAGTGGCGCGTCCGTGTCGGATTTTCACCGACTTCCCTCTCTCCCACAATGGGATCACTCAAGAGAAAATTCACTTAGCTATTCAGAATCTTGTCGTCAAGTTCCAAAAAAGAACTTGTTCGTAAACGCAAACTCTCCTATGCCAATAACATGAAGCGGATTTTCTTTTTTCTTTTCCTTTCTCTGTTCCTCTTTTCGATTTCTGGTGAAACAAAGGAAATCAAAATGCTCTTTTGGTACCCCGGAGAAGCTGGAACTCCACAAGAAGCGAAACCTGTTTTAGACCTTTTCTTTCACTATCTTTCCAAAAAATTAACCTCAGATCAGGTGACAGGGGTGTACATCAATACGGTTAATGATGGCATTGTCTCCATTAAACGTGAACTTCCTGATATTGCGATTGTCAGTTATCCAACCTGGGTGACCTACAAAAATCGCATGGCAGGAGCAGAACCTTGGCTTTCAGCGCTCCCCTTTCCTCATGGAAAATCGACGGAAGTTTATACGTTAGTGGGAAACCAATCGACACTCGTTGCTGGAGCTACAGTGTATAGCGACGAAACCTTAACCTCTGAATTTATTCAACATTATCTTTTCCCTTCGCTCAAAAATAAAATAAAAATACAAAAAACTCCTGACACCTTCAACTCTCTCAAACGGATTGGTCAAAAAGAGATAAAGGCATACATCCTCTTAAACCCTCTTGAAGTAAGAACCCTTGAGCACCTCAAAACACCGTGGAGTCAGAATCTTCACAAGATTCAAACGTCTCAACCAATTCCTACAGCGCGTGTGATTCTTTTTTCACCAGACCTTCCTCAAAAAAATCGTCTTCAAAAAATTCTCGTGGAGATGCAGCGAGATCCTGCAGCAAAAGAAATCTTAGAAGAGATGCGACTTGTAGGTTTCTCTTTTCCTTAAAAAAACATTGAAGATGGTTCTCTCGCTTTCGTCGGCTCGCTCAGACGCCGCTCGCCACCGGCGTTTAGTCGTCGTTTTATTCGAAGGCTTCTGAGCACGACTCCTGCACAAGCCGCTCGAGAATCAATCTTCAATGTTTTATTCAGTAGATCTCTTGCGTAACCCTGGGTGACACTCGTTGTCATTGCGAGCCCGAAGGGCGTGGCAATCTCCTCTGTTTACTCGGGAGATCGCCACGCTTCGCTCGCGATGACATCCAAGTGTATCTCTTTGAAAACAAAAACTTTATAGGCTTGATTCTATTGAGGTTATGCAAGAAGTCTAGTTATTAAAACTGAAGAGGCGGCTCCAATCACACCGCCGTTATTTCCGAGTTCTGATTTTTGAAGGACAAGTTGTTTTGCATTTTCTGCATAGGCTCTCGACACCATTTCCTTTTTTGCAGCATCAAAAAAATAATCCCAGCCCCCTAAAATACCGCCGGCGATAATGATGCGTGTTACTCCCAAAACACTGATAAGCGAATGAATGCCCATGCCGAGATAACGTCCAAATTCTTCCCAGAGCTTGAGCGCCACTTTGTCTCCTTTTTCTGCAAGAAGAGCCATATTTTCAGGTGTCAGATTTTTTTCTCCGGAGAGATGTCGAAAAGCATGGCTCGCCGCATACAGTTCCCAACAACCTCGACTCCCACAATGACAAGGAGGACCATCGGGCTCAATCACCATATGTCCCACCTCGCCGGCAAAACCACGATCTCCACGAAAAAGTTTCCCCTCAAGCACCAGACCGCAACCGATGCCAGACCCAAGAGTAAGCATAATAAAATTGCGGCATGCTCTACCTGCACCAAAGCGCTGCTCTCCCAGAGCAAACATATTGGCATCGTTATCAAGAGTTATGGGACATTGAATTTTCTCTGACAAGAGTCGCTTGATCGGAATATCTCTCCACGTAGGAAAATGAGGAGATTGAAAGACAATCCCTTGTTCGGAATTCACAATGCCAGGAACGCCAATGCCAACACCTTCAAGGTCACTGCTTGTTTCAGCAAGAAGTACCTGCACTTCTGTAGTGATAAAATTGACAATCGATGAAACATCTTTGTGAATCAAACTTTGTTTGCGTATCTTCTCGACAGTGCCATCTGAAGTCACCAAGCCTACAGATAATGTCGTTCCTCCAAGATCAATACCAATTGCTCTTTTCTTCATGCACTCTTTCTTGAAAACGGCCGTAGGAGGCGATTGTTGAGCGGCGTCTTCAGACGCTGGAAACGAAGCCTCAATACACAGCAGGCTGAAGCGCAGGCAAAAATCCGGCGTCTGAGGATTTTTGCCGTAGTGAGACAACGCCTCTGAGAGACGTTTTCAACACTAACGTACAAATGTAAAACCAACAATAGCTACTATCATTCCAATAACTCCAAGAAACAGACAACAGATCAGCATCGGTAAGAGAAAGACGGCCATGACGCTTTTCCCTGTGGTTGTTTCATGGACTTCTTTAATCCCAATGATGTGCAAAACGGTCATCCAGATCCACGCAATAACACTTCCCCCTAAAGGAATAGCGCCGAACACAGAAGGGAGTGAAGAATAACAGACCACGCGAAAGGTATCGATATAGGTTCGTTTCGCACCCCCCACAATCATCAGAAAAAGATGGATGAGTGCGGCGGTCACAAAAGGAGCGAGTGCCCCTGAAATGGGAATCGTAAGACTGTACACTTCCGTTGGAAAAGAAGGCAGAGCGATATCAAACCTTGAAGCAAATCGACTCATAAGTCCTAGACTTGAAATGTGAAATCCCAATTGCCATGCAATCGTCATGAACATCGCCAGAAAAGAAAGAATGAACGCATAGAGCCAAGGACGTAAAATCCCACGTCCTTCGCGAACATGTATAAAAAATGTGGTGGGATCTGTAAGAGAAGTTTTCACTACCATCCAAAAGGCATGAAACCAATCATTCGGCTTTTCTTCTTCCCACTCAAGATGCGGCATTATTGGAGAAGTCTCTCTTTCGTCCATGATGAACTCCTTTCAGAAATCAAGCGAAGCTTGTTGCACCAAAAGAAGGGCGTATGATAATTACTCCCAAATGAAAAAGCAATCATGGTATACAGTGACGGCTGAAGTAGAACCGAATGCGGCTGAGTTCGCTTCACTTCTTTTTTTCGAACATGGGGCGTCGGGAATTTTGGAAGAAGAAAAAGAAAAGAAATGTTATCTCAAAGCCTCTTTTGACGGAACACGTTTTTCTCTCTCTGAGCTCCAGTCATTCCTTGAAACAAAATTAAAACTTATTTCTTGTGTCGAGGAATATTTTGATCCTCAACAAGAAGATTGGAAACAACATTTTCCTCCTCACGAAATCGTTCCCGGTATCGTCGTCATTCCTTCGTGGGAGAAGACGATCAAACTCGATCCTGGAATGGCATTTGGAACTGGGCTTCATGAGACAACGAAGTTGTGCGCTCAAGCGCTTTTTGATCTTTCGAAAAATGCTGGTTTAGAAAAGTTCGCAACCGGCGCAGTCCTGGATGTTGGGTGTGGAAGCGGAATCTTAACCTTGATTGCAAATCGTCTCGGATTTTCACCGTTAAGTGTCGTTGAAATTGATCCTGTTGCTTTAGAGATCGCACAACACAACTTTGAAAAGAATAATCTCAACAACGTTCATTCTTTTTCAGACTTGGGAAGCGTCGAAGGAACTTTTTCTGTCATTGTCGCAAATATTCTTTTAGTGACTTTATTGATGATGAAAGAAGAGCTTGTAAAATATTTGGCTCCTGGAGGCTCTCTGATTCTTTCTGGCGTGACAAAAGATCAAGTCGATGAATTGAAAGCAGGATTTTTATCACTAAAAGTAATCAATGAAACTTTTAAAGGAGAGTGGGCTGCTCTTGTGTTTGCAAAGGAGCCAAAAGGTGTCGGGCATTTTTCTGGTCATGGGGTTAGACCAGAAAGTGCCTGACACTTCTTTTGGCGATGGTCTCGAATCAAAAGAAGTGCCAGACACTTTTTTGCACCAACATCGTGCCAAAAAGATGTCAGGCACCTTTTGATTCGCATAACAGCAAATGTTTTGAAATTGTTTCTGCACTGAAAGGTTCAATATGCCGCAATTTTTTATCGAAAAAGATGTTGTTGTCGGCGAAAACATTCATCTCGAAGGGCCTGATGCAAAACATATTGCTTCTGTTTTACGCCTTCATGAAGGAGAAAAGCTTCTCCTTTCATCAGGGAATGGTCGTTCCTATATGTCTGAATTGATCAACGTTACACCGCGTCATATTGAAGCTAAAATTCTTTTTGAACGACCTTATCGTGACAAGCAAAAAAGCCCAACATTAGCGCAAGCCATTATTCAATATGAGAAAACCGAATGGATTTTTCAAAAAGCAGTTGAGTTGGGAGTCCCTACCATTCTTCCTTTTAGCTCCTCTCGCTCGGTGAGTCGTATGGTCGAAGGAATTCAAGAAAAAAAATTACAACGCTGGAATCACATTGCCCGAGAAGCTGCAAAACAATCTGGGCTCCCCTTTCTTCCGAGCATTGAAGCGCCACTTTCCTTTGATCAACTTCTGAAAAAATTTTCTTCCTTTCACACCATTCTCTTTTTTTGGGAGGGAGAAGAAAAAAACGATTTTTCTTCTCTTGCATTACATCAATTCAAGCACCCTGTTTTGATGGTCATTGGTCCCGAGGGAGGATTTTCATCTGAAGAAGCACGCCGTGCACGTGATGCTGGCGCAACTTCCTTAAGCCTTGGTCCCCAAATCTTACGCGTCGAAACCGCCGCCATCACTGCTCTTTCTGTTTGCCAATATACACTTGGAAATCTTTCACTCTAATCATTGGGACTGGATTTATGGTTTGGAAACCGCGGCTTTCAAAAAAATAATATCTTCATCGTGTTGATCAAGTTTTTCGATAAGAGGATCAAGCTTTGTTGATACTTCTCTAATGTCTTTTTTTAATTCATTTTTCAGAGCCTGCATATCTCCTTTTAAATCATCTTTGAGGGTTCGTATATCTGTCTGAACCCCCTCTCGCAGAATTTGTATATCCTTTTTAACTTCATTTCGAAGAGACTGCATATCTGTTTTCAACTCTGTTCTGAGATCACCCATGTCGATTTTCAAGTTTCCAATGTCTGTTTTGAATTCATTTTTCAAGTTGCTGATATCTGTTTTAAGTTCGTCCTTGGTTGCTCGAAGTGCTTGATGTGTAAATGCGATTTCCTTTTTTAATTCAACATAGTTCGATTTCAATTCTACATAATGTGATTCCGTCTTTTGCTCTAAACTCTCAAGTTTCTGCTCGACACGATCCTGTCGCACATTTAATACTGACAGTCCTTCAGCAACAGCGCGAAATTCGCCTTTCAAATCTTCAATCAGAATCGACGTAAATCTTTGTTCTTCAACAAGTGATGGTGTGTCAGTCTGTTTTGATTTTGTTTTCTTTGACATGCTGATGTTCTTTCTGGCGCAGCGTTCTTTCAACTAGCAAGGAATCGAAAAAAAATGCAAGAAGCTTCGAAGAGATCACGTCTTCACCCCCGCGCGAGTGAATAGACATTCAAAAAAACCTATGATAAAGGCTCTTTATGGCTGAGGAATTTGATCGCACAGATCTTCTCGATATCGATGAAGGAACTCCGACATCGTTCGAAGAAGCGCCACCCAAACGCGAAATAAAATCGACACCAAGACCACGACCTCAGTCCATCGCTCCCTTAAAAGATCGCTTTGTCGCTGCTTTTATCGATGGCTATCTTTTCCTTCTTTTCTATTTTATTTTGGGAGCTCTTTATCGAGGCATTGCTATGGGAACTGCGTTTGGTCCCATTCCGGTGTGGGGTTTTCATGGCATCTTACTTCACTCTCTTTTCTTGCTGTTGACTCTTCTGGGCTATGTTCTTTTTGAAGGTGTTCTTTTGACCACGCCGGGAAAATGGCTCTGTCGGTTGCGCGTTCAACATCTGAGCGGAGGAGTTCCGCCATTTCGAGCAATTTTTCTTCGAAATCTTTTACGTCCGCTCGATCTTCTTCTCATCCCTCTTTTTTTTGGGGTTGTCCTTCTTGAAAAAATGTCGTGGCATCAACGCTTCGGTGATCTCGCTGCACAAACAGTGGTCATCCAACTTGCCCAAGATCCAAGAGTTCTCGTGCAACATCCTCACTCTGCGTCAGCGTCTGGAAGAACTGGAGCCTTTCTTTTTGATTTTCTTCTCTTTGGCGCTTTTGCTTTTGGCTACAGTCTCCTTCTCAGTCCCGAAGCTCCCCTGACAAGTCAGTTTCTTCTCTTGCTCGGACCTCTTCTCGCGCTTCTTTTTTTCATGCTTCCGTTGTGGCTTTCACATAGTTCTCCGGGAAAATGGCTTTTTGGATATATCGTCACGCATGAAGATGGAAGTCGCATAAACCTGGCAAGCGCTTTCACGCGCACGCTCTATCTCCTCATCGACTTTAATCCCTTTGGTCTTCTGTGTCTGCTGATCTCCCCTCGTCACCAACGCTTTGGGGATACAGCAGCATCCACGATGATTGTGGTTGATAAAAGAAAACTCCGTGGTCTTATTGGCCTTGTAGTCATGCTGGTGCTCTCTGGGGTGATTGTTTTGACCGGCCAAGAAAATCGAGACAATTTTTTAAGTCCGAGTTTTCGTATCAACTTTCTTCCTTCCCTTGATCTGACCAAAGAACAGGGCATTCAACGTCAACGACAAAACCAATCCTTAAGCGTTATGCGCATTCAAAATGTCCGCTTTTATGAAGGCTCGCCTCATTCGCCTCAGCGCACGTCGGCAAATTTTTATCCAGGCGAAATCATTTATCTTGTCTTTGAAGTGGACGGATATGCGCTTGAAGAAAATCAAGTCTGGCTCAAGGAAGATGTCACCATTCGTTATCCAGATGCTTCAGTTGCTCTTAAACTCGAGGAGATTATCGATTTTCACAAACCGATTGAAAAAGCAGAGCCGATTGAATTTTCAAATAAACTCGTGCTTCCAAAAACGGCGCCGCCGGGAAGATATACCGTGACGATTGCGATTCGTGACGTGCTTTCAAAACGAAAACTCACGCAACAGCGATTTTTTTATGTCATTGTGTTGAATGAGTAATGTCAGCGTAACGTTGCATGAGCTCACCCGCAATAGGTGCAGCAGCGCTTGATCCAAAACCGCCATGTTCCACAATCACCGCAATAGCGACTTCCGGCTTTTCAGTGGGAGAAAATCCGACAAACCAAGCATGATCACGGCAACTCTCACCTTTACATGACCCCGCCGCTTCAAGCCGGATAACTTGTGCTGTTCCCGTTTTCCCTCCCATACTTGCTTTGTGCGAGCGAAGACGTCCGGCGGTGCCACCAACTTCCTCAACAACTCCCACTAAGGCATCACGTATCTCCTTTAAAATTTCCGGAGAAAGATCGAGTTTTTTGACCTCATTCTTTTCGCTTTCAAAAGATTCTTCTCGACCATCAGGATAATGCACTGAGAGAAGAAGATGAGGAGAAACTATTTTCCCTCCATTCACAACGCGAGCCATCATCATAGCGCTTTGGAGCGGAGTCACGAGATCATACCCTTGGCCGACCGCAATTGAGAGCGTTTCCCCTTCCTGCCAGGGAACGCCGATGCGTTCTTCTTTCCATGCTGCTGTCGGAATAAGTCCACTTCGTTCATCGGAAATTTCAATGCCGGTAGGAGTTCCATATCCTAAAAGTTTTGCAAATTTTGCAATACGATCCACTCCAAGTCGAAGTCCTACGCGATAATAATAGACATCACACGATTGAACGAGAGAACGATGAAGATTCACCGCGCCGTGTCCTGATCGATGCCAACAATGATAATCTCTTCCTCCAAAACGAAATGCGCCAGGACAAAAAATTGTCTCCTCAGATTTTATAACTTCTTCACTTCGAGCAGCGAGCGCGGTCACAATCTTATACGTCGATGCCGGAGGATAAGCGCCCTGAATGGGACGATTGAGAAGCGGCTTTGAAGGATCAAAAGAGAGCTCTTGCCAATAACGACTCCCTTCACGACTTGCTAATGTATTGAGATCGTACGAAGGAGAACTATAGAGCAAAAGGACTTCCCCTGTCTCCACCTTCACCATCACCGCCGCGCCACGACGACCCGCAAATGAGCTTGCAGCAAGACCTTGAAGGTCGCGATCCACCGTCAAGCGTATATTGGCGCCGGGAAGAGCTGTTCGATGTTCAAGCTGTTGCGCAATACCGGCATAATCGACCTCTCGACCAATCGCGTTCACGACACGTTGTTCATATCCATCCTGTCCGCGAAGAAAAAGATCCCATGTCTCTTCCACACCGCGCATGCCAACGTTATCTCCTTTGACATATCGTCCTGGATATTTTTTTTCATATGCTTCAAGACGCTTTTGATCAATTTCTCGCACGTATCCTAAAAGATGAGAGGCCGCAAAACCGTATGGATACAAACGTTCATAACGCATCTGAACTTCGACACCGCGCAAATCAAAGAGATGTCGTTCATCATACCAAGGCTCATGTCGCGCTCTGATCATCGAGACTTCTTCGCGCGTGACATCTTGCTTCATCGTTAAAGATTGATAACGTGGTTGATTCAATCTTTTTGTCCAAATCGTTTCTACTTCATGCAGAGGAAGATTCAGAAGCGAGGCAAGACTTTGTAATGTTTTTTTGGGATTCAACACATATTGCGGAATCACCACAACATCAAAAACAGGTCGATTCTCGACTAAAACATTTCCTCGTCGATCAAAAATAACGCCGCGCGGAGTTTCAATGGTCATTTCTTTAATACTGTTTTCAGTCGAAAAGAGACGATAAAATTCACCCCGAAGAACTTGAAGATAATAAAGTCGCGCAAGCACCAGAAGAAAAAAGAGAGCAATCACGCCGATGACATACGGAAAACGATGTTCAATATCTTGAGTATATTCGTGCGCCAGTTGCATGTTATTTCATCACCAATGCGCGCGATCTCCGCAGTTTCTCTAAACTGAGCTTTCCATACCATTTCAGAAACGGAATAAAGAAAAGCGCAAGCAGAGCATCGCAAAGTGCCTGAGGGAGAGCCCCTGCAAGCCACGCCGTAAAGACAGAAACTTTATGCGTCCACAACAAAAGGAGAAAACCGGAAATACATTTATCGCCAAAACTCATAAGAGCTGCCCAAAAAAATCTTCCAATGCCTGCATGAAATGAAATTTGAGAAATGATGGCGCGCATGGCTGCATAAAGAGCGCTATACGAAAGAATACTCATTCCAAAAGGAGCGACAGAGACAGCATCGGTCAGTGCTCCTAACAAAATGACGATCGGGAGCGCATATTTCGTCGGTTCTGTAAACGCCAAGGTAATGATCGCCATCAGCATGAAATCAAAACGGACTGACGGATATGGAAAAGAAGCAAAAAAAGTTCCTTGCAATGCAAGGGCAACAATACCGTAGAAAAGATAGAGCAAAAAAAATCTCACTTCATTTCCTCCAAAACGTGAACTCGTTGCAAAACAAGAACCTCTTGCACTTCTGCAAAATTTTCAAAGGGGACAATATCTGCTTTTCGAAAAATTCCTAAAGAAGAAGTTTCAAGATGAGTGATTGTTCCTACAGGAAGTCCCTCGGGGAAAACGCCGTCAAATCCGGAAGTCACCACGACATCCCCTTCTTGAATATCGCTTTTATTTCCCAAATACTCCATACGCGTTAAGGAAGAGCCTCGCATGAGTTCCGGACGATACGAACCACCCACAAGAAGGGCACGCTCACGCGAACGCTGAATGAGAACATCCACAGCGCTATTCGAATCATCAAGAAGAAGAACGACGGCATTTTGAGATGAAACTTTTGCAATGCGTCCCAAAAGACCACGCGCTCCAAGAACGGGCATGAGAATGTCGACTCCATCTTTTAATCCACGATCTATCGTCATACTTTTAAATTCTCCTCGAGGATCATTGGAAATAACCTTTGCAAAAAGCGATGGTGTTGATGTTTGTTCGTGATAATTCAGAAGCGCCTTCAACCGTTGGTTTTCAAGCTTGAGCTCCTCTTGGAGCACAAGTTGACCTTGCAGCGTTTGCACAAATTTCAGGAGATCTTGATTTTCTTTTTCCACGTCCACAAGAGAAATATATTCATTCCACACCCGAACCATGCTTGTTTGAAACGCGTTGAGAAAACGAGAAGGTGGCTCTACCAAATTCCATAAAGCTCGCTCATACCACGGAGCACGACGAGCATTATATTTTGCGAGCGAAAGAAAAATAAGGAGAAGAAGTGCAGGAATCGTATATGTGAGGAGACGAAGTTTTTTCATCGCACCAGAGACTCTTTCAGCAACTCCTTACGCAACGGTCACACTGCGAAAGAGATCCAGGCGATCAAGGGCACGACCAGAACCAATGACAACACAGCTTAAAGGATCATCAGCAATAATAACCGGAAGGCCTGTCTCCTCTCGAAGCAAAATATCCAGATTACGCAACAGCGCTCCGCCACCGGTAAGAACAATGCCTTTATCATAAATATCGGCTGAAAGTTCCGGAGGTGTGCGTTCAAGCGTTACCTTCACCGCTTCGACAATAGCGTTGATCGGCTCCATAATCGCTTCCCGAATCTCTTCTGAGTTGACCTCAAGTGTTCGAGGAACTCCTCCCACAAGATCGCGTCCTTTAATTTCCATTGTCCGAATTTCATTATCTGGATATGCCGTTCCAATCGCCATTTTAACAGCTTCTGCGGTTCTCTCACCAATAAGCATATTATATTTTCGTTTTAAGTATTGGATAATGGCTTCATCCATTTTGTCGCCTGCAACACGAATCGATTTCGAAAAAACAATTCCTGCGAGTGAAATCACTGCCACTTCTGTTGTTCCTCCCCCAATATCCACCACCATATTCCCGGTCGGTTCTGTAATCGGGAGTCCAGCTCCGATCGCAGCTGCCATCGGTTCTTCAATAAGATAGACTTCTCGAGCGCCAGCGGATTCCGCAGACTCGCGTACAGCGCGTTTTTCCACTTCCGTCACCCCAAAAGGAATACAGATAATAATCCGAGGGCGAATGAGAGCTTTTCGATTATGAGCTTTTCGAATAAAATAGCGGAGCATTGCTTCGGTCACTTCAAAGTCAGCAATCACGCCGTCTTTCATCGGACGAATGGCTTCAACTGTCCCTGCTGTTCTTCCGAGCATCTCTTTTGCTTCGCGCCCAACCGCTAACACGCGCTTAATGCCACGCGCATCGCGTTGAATCGCAACCACCGATGGTTCCGCTGCAATAATTCCCTTCCCTTTGACATAGACAAGAGTGTTGGCGGTCCCAAGGTCGATCGCAAGATCATTGGAAAAAAGACCAAGGAGAGGATCAAGAAACATTCATTCACTCCGTTAAAAAGGCTTCTAAATAGTTTTTCGTAAATATCAAAGCGCCTTGAGGAGATCAACAAAAATTATTGATTTATTTGGCTTATTTCACTATCAAAACGCCGATGCTTGATCTTCTTCGCAAACATGCCTCTTCGTGGGTCATCAAAGTAACGCTCGGTGCCATTATCCTCACCTTTGTTCTCTTTTTTGGTTACGCCGGGCTCCAAAACTTTGGTTTGAGTGAAGATAAACCGGCTGCCATGGTGAATAATATTCCTATTCCGGAAAGTCTGTATCGTTTCTATACGGAACGGAATTTAGAATCGCTCAAACAATCTTTTTCAAATCAGGCCGTTCCCGATTTTGCAAAAAAATTCGCAGAATCAAATGCTCTACGTCAACTCATGTTTCGCACATTAGCACTTCAGGAAGCAGATCGACTCGGTGTTTTTATTCCTGATGCAGAACTCGCAGATTATATTGTCAACACGCAGAAAACTCAGCAAGGATCTTTTGATCCCATTTTTTATCGACATCAATATCTTCCGTTCTTTTCACAACGTTATGGTTTTCAATATGAAACCGTGGTCAGAGATGATCTGCGACTTGCCCTGACGCAAAAACTTTTTGAGCATGCAAAGCTTTCGCTTTATTCTTCTGAAGCATACAATTCTTTCCAAAACGAACAGTGGACATTTGAAATGGTTGAACTCAGCGTTCCAACACTCCTTGAGAAAAAATTGGTGACGAACGAGTCTGAAGTCGAAGCCATAGCGAAACTTTTTTTGACTCAGGATAAAAAACAAAAATGGGAAGATCTCATTCGTCACTATCAACTTACGATAAAAAAAATAGGACCTGTTTCTTTGACAGAGCGTCACCAAATCCCAACAACGTTTTCTTTTGAAGATCAACAACGTCTTTTTGCTCTGAGGAAAGAGAAACCCCTCCTTGAAAAACCGATTGTGAAGGAGAAAACTTTCTGCGTCGCGCGTCTTGTCCATCGAGAAATGAAAGTACCAACAAAAAACATCAAATCCCCAGCGACACCGGATGTCGATTTTTTTGAACAATGGATCTCGCAAAAACTTGCGACTGCTGAAGTCCGTTCCTTTGTAGACACGAAGTGATTTATATGTTGCCATATCTGCAAGCTCTCCTCGAAGCAGGCGCGCAGGTTTATGAAGTCGGAGGAGCAGTACGAGATCGACTTCTCAATCGAACTCGTGATGATCATGACTATTTAGTAAGACTTCTTGAAATCGAACAGATCACCAAAATATTGCAGCGCTTTGGAAAAGTGCAGCTTGTAGGTCAATCTTTCGGTGTGATCAAATTTACCCCCAAGGAAGATCGCGCAGCGATCGATTTCGTCCTTCCACGACAAGAATATTCAACTGGAGTTGGTCATCGTGATTTTGAAGTCTCCTTTGATCCTTCCCTTCCACTCGAAGAAGATTTAGGTCGACGCGATTTCACCATCAATGCCATGGCTCAGGATATCAAGACCGGACACATCATCGATCCCTTTCACGGAAAAGAGGACCTGGAGCACAAGCTCCTTCGTATCGTTTTTCCAAAAGCTTTTGAAGAAGATCCACTTCGCATGCTTCGAGCCATCCAATTTGCGGCGCGCTTTGATTTTGAAATCGAGCCAGCGACAAAAGAATCGATCAGAACGAATGCAAAACTTATCAGCACTATTTCTGCGGAGCGGGTGATCGACGAAATCCGTAAACTGATGAAAGCGCCAAAACCCTCTCGTGGATTTTATCTCATGAAGGAGACCGACCTTCTCCGTTACGTCTTTCCTGATCTTGCAATCCTCATCGATTTAAAACAAGACAAACAACCGGGCGATGATGTCTTTGCTCATACCATGCGAGTTCTCGATGCAGCTCGAAATGATCCAGAACTTTTGGAACCAGGTGAAATCAATTTAATGTTCGCTGCTCTTTTTCACGATGTGGGGAAAGCAAAAACAGAGCGCTATCATGAGGCTTCTCAGCGAACAGTTTTTTTTGGTCATCAAATTGTTTCAGCTCGTATGGCGCGAAAATGGATGAGGGAGATGAAAGTAGAAACCATTGGCGTTGATCCATCTCTTGTCTGCAAACTTGTCGAACAACACATGTTTGAAACAAAAGCTCATTTTACCGAACGAGCAATTCGACGATTCATTGCAAAGATTGGAAAAGATATTATCTTAAAACTTCTCGATTTACGATTTGCAGATAATCGCGGTGGAAAATATCCGCAAGGCGTCAAAGGAGTGCTTCGTCTGAAAAAGCGCATTCAAGAAGAGCTCGCAAAAAAACCTCCTTTTGGCGCAAAAGACCTTACGGTCAATGGTCACGATCTGATGGAGCTTGGCATTCCTGCTGGCCCACTCCTTGGAAACATCATTACCCACCTCGTCGAGATGGTCCTTGATCATCCTGAAAAAAATCAGAAGGACCTGCTTCTCGAAGAAGTAAAAAGAATCACTCATGAAAAACATCCTTGAAAAACTTTTCTTCTGGCGGCGATGGCGAAAGCGCAAAGAAGACGAATGGACCGTGGACGATTTTGTAGCTTCTGTTGAAGAAGTGATGAAACAACAGGAATTTGAAAATCCTGCCATTCGTGAACTTCATCAAAAACTTGGAGCTCCATTTGAGAAAAGAATGAAAAAAATTGGGCTTACCGGAAATTTTGGAACTGGAAAGTCAACAGCGGCCTCAATGTTTGAAGAGATGGGAGCGAAGCTTCTCGATGCTGATAAGATAGTTCATGACATCACTCTTCCCCAAACCCCGGCATGGAAAGAGATCGTTGATTTTTTTGGGAATGACATTCTTCTGTCTGATCATTCTCTTGATCGCAAAAAACTCGCTACTCTCATTTTTCATGATGAAACAAAACAAAGAAAACTCGAAGAGATCATTCATCCCAAAGTAAAAGAAGAAATTTCCAAACAACTCATCACTTTGGAAAAAATGGGGGCATCCTTTTGTGTGATTGAGATTCCACTTCTTTATGAAACAAACATGGAATCGATGTTTGATCTCATTGTCGTAGTTCACACTCCCCAAGAGATAGCCATCTCACGCGCATGTAAAAAACATGGCTGTTCTCAGGAAGAAGCGCAGCTTCGCTGGAAAGCGCAAATGCCGATCGAAGAAAAAGTGAAGCGAGCTGATATCGTGATTGAGAACACAGGAAGTCTTGAAGAAACACGAGTACAAGTCGAACGCCTCTATCGCGCTTGGGAAAAAGGAGATTTTTCGAAAACCGTTAGATTGTCTCGACTACACAAGTGCACTTAAAAAAGTTGTCGCCGGCATCACGCGCACGCCATCTTTCAACACATCCTCCTTGGTTTCGAGCACGACCTGATACAAAAAAGGCGTCCGAAGGCGATCGCCAAAATAGCGAAGATGCGGCGAAACCGCAGTATCACTCAATTTTGCCTCAACCGCAAACCACGGTTGGCGATTGAAGGTCACCACAAAATCAACCTCTCGCTTTTGTGCATCGCGCAGATAAAAAAGTTCAACTGCATAACCTTCGGTGTCTTCCAAAAAATGACAGAACTTGAGCAAGTGAGATGCGATCAGATTTTCAAATCGACCCCCCGGATCGCTCACCAGCGACCAATCCCACAGATAAGGTTTCGCTTCCTTCTTCAAACCTCGAACGGTTTTATTTGTAAACGGTCGAAGACGAAACATAAAATAGAGTCGTTCAAGAATATCCATCCAGTGGTTGATGGCCTTGTGGCTGACTTCAAGATCTTCGCGCAAGGCATTCAGCGAAAGTTTCGATCCCACTCGAAACGGCAGAAGGTCGGCAGCAATCTGCATCGACGAGAGATCGCGAATATTTTCTAAATCGCGGACATCCTCGCGAAAAAACAAATCCAACCGTTCTTTTTGCCAACGCCGATGTTCCTTTTTCGATCCCGAAAACAGTGGTTCAGGGAAACCACTGAAGCAAAGGAGATCTGCTAAATCACTCCGTGAAGAAGATTTTGAAAACACGAGTTTTTTCCCAGGAGTGATTGAAGGGATGATCGACAAAAGTTCGTTGATGCTCAAAGGATGCAGTCGATAATGATGATATCGCCCCTGCAATGAATCACCACCGCGCCGATAAATATCCATGCGAGCGCTTCCGGTGACAAGGAAGTTCAGATGATCACGATGTTTATCAAATTCTCCTTTGAGCCACCCTTTCCATTTTCGATACTTGTGAAGTTCGTCAAAAACAATCGTCGCTTTTTCAGCAGGCCATTCAGCTCGCAATATCTTTTTTCGATCATCACGGTTATCCCAGAGAAGATAGATGCCTTCTTCCTTCGTCTTGAGGATTTTTTTTGCGAGTGTCGTTTTTCCAACTTGGCGTGGACCAGCGACAAAAACCATCTTTTTAGAGAGGTCTTCTTCTATAAATGACTGGAGGAGGCGCTTAGAATGCATGTGAGAATTTTGCCTCAAGGCAAAAAAAATATCAATCTTTTTTTCCTTAAGGAAAAAAAATTAAAACCATATTATACGGATTCCACTTCTCCCTCATGCCCAAAAGCATCTTTGCGCGAGAGACGAATCTTTCCGCTCTTCTCATCGATTTCGATCACCTTCACGACAACTTCATCACCTTCTTTGAGAATATCTTCGACTTTATTGACGCGCGTGGAATCCATCTGCGAAATATGAATGAGGCCATCGGTCCCGGGAATCACTTCTACAAAAGCGCCAAAATCAACTGTCTTTTGAACTCGGCCCAAATAATATTTGCCGACTTCAGGAGTGAGCGTGTAACGTTTCACCAATTGTACTGCACGCTTACCTTGTTCTTGATCCACCGCAGCAATAAGAACGGTGCCGTCATCATCCACGCTCACCGTAGCGCCTGTCTCTTCACAAATCATACGAATGGTTTTTCCACCTGGCCCAATAAGACTCCCAATCTTCTCTCGTGGGATCATCAATCGCGTTAACTTTGGCGCATAAGGAGAAAGATCTGCACGAGGCGCCGAAAGCGTTTCCTCCATCTTCTCCAGAATCAACATGCGCGCTTGAAGCGCCTGAGAAAGGGCTTGTTCAAGAAGTTCTTTTGTAATCCCCTTGATTTTCATATCCATCTGAAGAGCAGTGATCCCTTTTTGCGTTCCGGTCACTTTAAAGTCCATGTCACCAAGGTGATCTTCATCACCGAGAATATCTGTCAGAATAGCTGTCTGATTCCCCTCTTTGATAAGCCCCATGGCGACCCCTGCAACAGGAGCAGTAATCGGAACTCCAGCATCCATCAGAGCAAGTGTCGAACCACACACGGTCGCCATCGATGATGAACCATTTGATTCAAGAACTTCAGAAACAACTCGAATTGTATAAGGAAAAATTTCTTCAGAAGGAAGAACTCGAGACATGGCTCGTTCAGCTAATGCTCCATGACCAATTTCTCGTCGTCCTGGACTTCGAATAAATTTCACCTCTCCGACACTAAAGGGAGGGAAATTATAATGAAGCATAAAGCGTTTTTCATATTCGCCTTCAATACTATCAATAATCTGCTGATCTTCTTTTGTTCCTAAGGTCGCAACTGCCAGCGCTTGTGTTTCTCCTCGCGTAAAAAGCGCTGAACCATGAGTTCGTGGTAACAAACCTACCTCAGATGAAATCGCTCGAACATCTTGCAATCCACGACCGTCAATACGTTTATGTTTTGAAAGGATCATCGAACGAACAAATGTTTTCTTCACTTCAGAATAAATATTTTTTACTTTTTCTGTGATGGCTCCATCATCATCTACAGGAACAAGTGTCGCCACCAGATCGCTCTTTAAAAGATCAAGCGCTGCATAGCGTTCCTGCTTCACCGGAATCGTCACCGCTCGTTCCAATTTCCCTTGTAAAAACTCTTCTACTTTCATCTCGAGGTCTTTTTCTTGCACTGGAGGAACAACTTCGAGTTTCTTTGGTTTTACTTTTCTGACGAGTTCCTCTTGAAGAGCAATAAGCGGTTGCATGTGTTCATGCGCAAAAATAATAGCGGCAATCATATCTGCTTCGCTCACCTGACTTGCTCCTCCTTCAACCATCACCACCGCATCTTTTGTCCCCGCCACAATAATATCGAGATCAGCTATTTCATCTTCTGCTGGAGTCGGATTTACGATCAGTTTTCCATTCACGCGACCGACCCGAACACCGGCAATGGGGCCGAGAAAAGGGGCATTCGAAATTGAAAGTGCAGCAGAGGCCCCAATCATGGACATGACATCAGCATCATTTTGTTCATCAACAGAGAGAACCGTCGCTAAAACTTGGGTCTCCTGATAAAATCCATCTGGGAAAAGTGGTCGAATGGGTCGATCGATAAAGCGACTCGTCAATGTAGCATGCTCAGAAGGTCGACCTTCGCGCTTAAAAAAACCGCCTGGAATTTTTCCTGCAGCAAATGTTTTTTCGATGAAATCGACAGAAAGAGGAAGAAAACTTTTATTCAGAGATTCTTCATTTTTCACCGTTGCAGTTACCAAAACAACTGAATCTCCATAATGAACCGTCACCGCACCACCAGCTTGTCTTGCAAGTTTTCCGGTTTCAAGACGTAGTTTACGTCCACCAATTTCTGTTTCTACAATGTAATGTGTCATTTTTTCTCCTTTATCTTTTGAGTGTTTCTTCAAACTGTCGAGGATTTTCTCGCAGGGGGCCTTTGAGGGAGGCGCATCTATGCTCTATGAAAAAATGCGCCGACGGAAACAGAGGCTGCGAGGAGCATAACCGAGCAGCCGTACCCCGAGAGAAAATGCGATGACAGTTTGAAAACGACATTGTTTAACAATATTTTTGTGGAGTTAAAGAAAGGAGTGATAACTTAAAACAAATCTTGTGGCACAAGACTCCATCTAAATTATCAGTCTCTCTTCTTCTCCTATTTTCGTAAATTCAACGTCTCAAGAAGCTTTTTGTATTGTTCTGGCTCAGTTCGTTTCACATAAGCTAAAAGTTTACGTCGCCGACCAACGAGCTTCAGGAGTCCCTGACGACTGGTAAAATCTTTTGAATGTTTATCGAAATGTTGATTGAGCTGTTCAATACGAGCGGTTAAAAGCGCGATTTGCACATCCGCCGAACCGGTATCGGATGTGTGATCCTGAAATTTACCAATCACTTCCTGTTTTTGTTTTGCTGCAAGAACCATAAGTGCTCGTGCTCCTAACATGGGGTTTATTTGCTTGTAAAGGAGAAAAAACTATCTCTTTTTTTGCTTTATTTGAGCCTTTATCTGCGCTCGCGCAGCTTCAATGGGGCCTTCTATGGTACATCCAGCCGCATGAAGATGTCCGCCTCCATGAAAATGTCTGGCAATTGCCGCGACATCGAATTCTTTTTTTGATCGTAAGCTAACTTTGACACGTCCATCTGGAAGTTCACGAAAAAGAGCGGCAATTTCGATCCCCTTCAGAGAACGAGGAATATTTCCAAATTCTTCTGACAGTTCAGCAGTAGCTCCGGTGTTTTTAAACATGGCTTGCGTCACGGTCATGGAAGCGTATTCAAGGTCCACATCGATATCAAGTGTCTGAAGTGATTGTGCAAGAAGAGCAAATCGCTCGTGTGGATAATTTTGTTCAAGTTCCGTTGCAACTGCCGAAGGGTCAACTCCACACGCAACTAAATCTGCAGCATGACGCAATACTCGTTCTGACGTATTCGAGTAACAAAAAAAACCGGTATCAACGACAAGTGTCGTATAAAGATAAAGTGCAAGTTGCTGATCGAGTTTGACGTTCATTTTTTTAAAAAGTCCGATTAAGATCTCACCGGTTGCACAAGCCTCTGCATCGACAACAGAAGCATCTGCTTTGATCTCTTTGAGAATATGATGATCAATACAAATAAGCTTCGCATTGCCAATAATTTTTTCAAAGGCCTCTCCCACGCGATCGGGTTGAGCGACATCAACCATAATAGCCGTATCAAACAAAGCTCCTTGTGGAAGCTTTTGAACAATGCGGTGACTCTCTGGCAAAAAAGTTAAATTAAAAGGAACCACATCGCGATTAAAGAAGGTGACGTTCTTCCCCATTCGTTCAAGCGCAACCCCAAGCGCTAACTGAGAACCAATGGCATCTCCATCGGGATTATAATGTGAGCCAACAAGAACGTTCTTTGATTGACATAAGAGTTCAATAACGTCGTTCGTCCCCTTCATCTGTTTAAACTCCTTCGGCAGCATCCAAGAGGTGATGAACGCGCTCTTCTTGTGCAAGGATGTCATCAAAAAATATTTCTACTTCGGGAACGAATTTTAATTTTACGGAATTGTTAATAAGATGCTTTAGAAAACCAGAGGCATTTTTGAGTCCACTTTCAATTTCATCGCGACGATGTTGCTGCTCCTGCAGAACATAAAAATAAATCCGCACAATGCGAAGATCTTTCGTCATCTTCACGCGTGTAATTCGAACTCCATCAATGCGCGGGTCACTCAGTTCATATTGACACGCCGTTGTCACAACATGAAAGACTTGTTCTGCGACACGCTCAGCTCGATCAAATGGAAGTTGTTTTGATTGTTTCACGTTTTTTTTACAAAGAAGCTGCTTTCTTCTCGATCACATAAGCTTCGATGATATCCCCGACTTTAATATCGTTAAAATTTTCAATGCCAATACCACACTCATATCCTTCAGTGACTTCACGAGCATCATCTTTAAATCGTTTGAGCGAAGAAATTTTTCCTTCATAGACAACAACCTGATCGCGCAGAAGCCGTACAAGTGCGTTACGAGTGATTTTTCCGCTCGTCACATAACATCCCGCAATTTGACCCACCTTGGTAATTTTGAAAACCTCGCGCACCTCAATGGTTCCGAGTGATTTTTCAGACTCTTCAGGCGCCAAAAGACCTTCCATGGCCTTACGAATGTCATCAATCATTTCATAGATAATGCGATAGGAGCGAATTTCGACCCGTTCTCGCTCTGCTGCTGCTTTTGCTTTGCTATCAGGCTTGACATTAAAACCGAGCACAATCGCATTGGAAGCAGAAGCCAACATGACATCATTTTCGGTGATCCCGCCAACACCTTTATGGAGCACTTTCACTTTCACGATGTCTGTTTGGAGTTTTAAAAGGGAATCGGCAACTGCTTCAGCACTGCCGTGAACATCAGCTTTGATGACAAGAACAAGTTCTTTTGTCTCTCCAGCAGCGAGTTCCCGCTGTAAGTCTTCAAGCGATGTGGTGGAGAGATCACCACTGGATTTCTTTCTCTCTTTTACTTCGCGTACATCAATAATCTGTCTCGCCTCTTTTTCTCCGAGAACACCTACAAACTCATCTCCTGCATCAGGGACTGAAGAAAGACCCTGAATTTCAACCGGCTGAGAAGGGAGAGCTTCTTTCATGACTTTTCCCGTGGCATCGGTCATCGCACGAATTTTTCCATAAGCAAAACCGCAGACAATGAAGTCTCCAACTCTCAATGTCCCTTCTTGCACAATAAGGGTTGCAACAGGTCCGCGACCTTTATCAAGTCGGGCTTCAACAACCACACCTTTTGGACGAATCGTTGGATCTGCTTTTAATTCTAACACTTCTGCTTGAAGCAAAATCATCTCCAAAAGTTTCTCGACTCCTTCTTTGGTTTTTGCAGATGTTGGAATGCAGATCACATCCCCGCCCCATTCTTCTGGAACAAGTTCGTGTTCTGTAAGCGCTTGCTTCACGCGTTCAGGCTGTGCTCCTGGCTTATCAATTTTATTGATCGCGACAATAATCGGAACCTCTGCGGCTTTTGCATGATGAATCGCTTCAACCGTTTGCGGCATGATTCCATCATCTGCGGCAACAACCAGAACCACAATATCAGTTACTTTTGCGCCGCGAGCTCGCATGCTGGTAAAGGCTTCATGGCCTGGTGTATCTAAAAAGGTGAGTTTCCCTTTAGGAATGGAAACTTCGTAGGCGCCAATGTGCTGTGTAATCCCGCCTGCTTCCCCTTCTACAACATTTGTTTTCCGAATGGCATCAAGGAGCGATGTTTTTCCATGATCGACATGTCCCATGACCGTCACCACTGGCGCACGAGGTTTTATATTTTCTTGTAAAATCTTCTCAAGTGGCAACGTCAGAAGGTCTTCTTCTTTTAACGCTGTCTGCTCGATTTTATACCCCAATTCTTCTGCAATCATAGAAGCGACTTCAAATTCGATTCGCTGATTCACGGTCACCATAATGCCTAAATCCACGAGACGTTTCATCAATTCCGAAACCTTTTTCCCTGTTGCTTGTGAAAGTTCTGAAACTGACATGGCTTCTGCAATACGAATTACTTTTTTAATCGCTTTTGGTTCTGTAATTTCTGTTTTCTTAAATCCCTTACGCGTTGATTTTTTTCGACGAGCGATGGGTTGAAAAACACGCTCAACGGAAGGAGCTGTTTCCACCACTTCTTCGGGAACGACGACAGCCTCCTCTACAACTTCAGAAGATGGATCTTCTTCAACCACATTAATGGTCGCATACTGTTTTAGACCGCCAGCACGAAGAATATTTTCCATTTCCAGCTCATCACGACTTCGACGACGCTTCGGTCCTCGCTGCAACTTTTCTTTCCAATCTTCGCGCGTTGCATCTGTCGAAACTAAATTGATGTGACCAACAAGACCAATCTTTGGTTCCCCTGTTTTAGCTGGAGTTGACGAAGGAGTCGTTGTTGCACGCTGTTCTGGTGAAGAAAGAGCGGAAGCAGACGAAACTACGGTTTGTTCTTGTTTTGGAACTGAAGTCGTTTCAGCGCTTTGTTCTGCCTCAGATGGCGGAGGAAGAGCAGATGCTCGACGGCGAATAAGCGTTGGCTTTAATCGCTTTTCTACCACTTCTGTTTTTACATCATGTGTTTCTTTTTCACTATTTGTGGTCATGCACACCCTCTTCTGCTTCTTTTATTTCTTCTTCATTTTTTTCTTCCTGCATATTTTCAAGTTCTTGTTTCTTCAAAGCTTCTTCCTGCGCCTTTTGCTTTGCTTCGCGGTCCTCTTGTTCAATAATTTTTGCGATCAATATATTTGTCGACTTGCCTTCCTTCACCGCATTCATCGCATTTTTATGCATAAGTCGAAGCTGTTCTTCTCCAAGGCCAGGTACTTTTAAAAAGTCTTCCACGGAAGATTTCGCAATGTCTTCAAAGCTTCGATAGGAATGCGAATAAAGAACAAGAGCTGTTCCCTCTTCAATACCAAAAATTTCAACCAAGACACGGCGCGCTCTCTTTGCAACCTGTTCAATTTTTGTTTCACTATAAACATCAATATTCCAACCTGTCAAAAGAGCGGCAAGACGAACATTTTGTCCACGACGACCGATCGCAAGAGAAAGCTGATCATCAGGAACCACAACTTCCATCACCTTTTCATGTTCACGAATAATAACTTTGGAAACTTCAGCAGGTGCAATCGCATTACAAACAAAACGAGCTGGGTCTTCGTCCCAGTTAACGATATCAATCTTTTCACCTTTCAGTTCTCCGACAACGCTTTGCACGCGCGATCCTTTAATTCCAACACACGCTCCAACCGGATCGACATCATGATCGCGAGAGTAAACAGCAATTTTGGAACGCACACCTGGTTCTCGCGCAACGGCTCGAATTTCGACAATCGCTTCCGAGATTTCGGGAACTTCAACGGCGAAAAGTTCACGGACAAAATTAGGATCGCGTCGTGACAAGATCAGCACAGGACCACGACCTTCGCGATCGGCGCGAACAAAAAGTCCTTGGATCCGCTCTCCTGTACGATAATGTTCACTTGAAACCTGCTCCGTGCGAGGAATCACTGCTTCTGTACGGCCCAGATCAATCACCATGTCGCCTCGCTCAAAGCGACGCACGATACCGGTGATAATTTCTCCAATACGTCCCTTAAATTCTTCATAGACAATAGAACGTTCTGCTTCACGAACTTTTTGAATGATCACCTGCTTCGCTGTTTGCGCTGCAATGCGACCAAACATACTGGGATCCATCTTGACTCCGAGACTATCTCCGACCTGCGCATCAGGATCGAGCTTATGTGCTTCAGGAATTGTCATCTCGATGTTGTCATCCGTAATCGTTTCAACCACGGTTTTAAATTGAAAGAGTTCAATCTCTCCTGTTTCATCATTGTATTGAGCCTCAAGCTCTCCTAAATGACCCCACTTTTTGCGAGCCGCAGTCAAAAAAGCTGACTCAATAGCCTGAACCAAATATTCCTTCGGAATACTTTTATCACGACTGACCATTTCGAGGACTCTTCCTAGATCTTGAAACATTCCCTGCGCCATACTCTCTCCTTTTACAGTTCGTTGAAAAAGTTCCATCTGCTGCGTTGGCATCGTCAGCGCTCCTTGCAGCGTACCTTCAAGTACGCTTCAGTCGGCTTCCTCTGCCTGCCTTGCATCTGGGCCTTTTTGAACAGCCTGATTTCAATTATATTTAATGTTTTCCTCCAAAAGTCACTTCTCCAATGAGACGTGCTCGGTGCAATGATTGATGAGGAATGCAGTATTCTTTCTCATCAATTTCCATATAAATATTCCCATTTTCAAATCTTTTCAGAATTCCTTTGTAATGACTTCGTCCTTCAAGAGGATATTTTGTTTTCAGTCGAATATTCGATCCCACAAATCGACAAAAATCTTCTTCCGTGCGAAGTGGACGGTCAATGCCAGGAGAAGAAACCTCTAACGTATATGTCCGATCTATCATTCCTTCGACATCGATAGCGCTTCCAAGAACTCTCGAAGCTTCTTGACAATGATCGATGGTGACGCCCCCTTCTGGTTTATCGATATAGAGACGCAAAATCCATCTTCCGTATTCTTGCAAAAACTCTCGCTCCACAAGATGAAGCCCAAGTTGGCCTAAAATCGGAGTAATGATCTCTTCAATTCGCTGTAATAATGATTCATACATAAATAGGGGTGAAAAAAAAGTGGGCCACCGGCCCACTTCTCAGATACTCTCCATTCACGAAAGCTTTTTCCACCTATAGAAAAAACGCAGCTTTGGCAAGCTTTTCTTAACTCAATGGATTTTTTGCTTTGCGCGCATCGGCAAGTTTCATTTCCACCAAACGGTCAGCCGCAATGGCGGTCGTTATATTATTTTCTTTAGCAATATCAAAAACTTGAGATAATGTTTGATAAACAGCTTTAACTCTTTCACGACACTCTTTTTCATCATAACCCTGAATCTCTTGAAACACGCTGATCAGTCCTCCTGCATTAATGACATAATCAGGAGCATAAAGAATGCCACGTTTTTTCAAGACCTCGGCATGTTCACGTCGTTCGAGCTGATTATTTGCCCCCCCTGCAATCACCCGACATTTGAGGCGCGGAATGGTTTTATCATTCAGAATACTTCCGAGGGCACAGGGAGCGAAAACATCACAGTCCAAATCATAAATAGAGCTGTCATCGACCGCTTCAAGAGCAATCTCGTTTTCAAGTCGACGAATTTTTTCAAGATCAATATCTGACACAAGTACTCGTGCACCCTCAGCGACCAAAAGTTTTGCAAGTTTTGCTCCGACAGCGCCGACACCTTGAATTGCAATAACTCTTCCTGAAAGATTATTATTACCAAATGTTTTTTCAAGCGAAGCCTTGATCCCCTGAAAAACTCCAAGAGCCGTATAAGGAGAAGGATCCCCGCTTCCACCTTCGTTTTTCCCAGTTCCGACCACATACTTTGTCTGGGTATGGATCACATTGACATCTTCAACATTAATGCCGACATCTTCTGCGGTGATATAACGCCCCCCCAAGGTATGAACAAAACGACCAAAAGCTTCAAAAAGTTCAGGACTCTTATCTTTTTTGGGATCTGCAATAATAACTGCCTTTCCACCACCAAGTTCAAGGCCTGTTACGGCAGCTTTATAGGTCATGCCTCGTGAAAGTCGGAGAACATCACGCAAAGCATCGTTTTCAGTTTCATAAGGCCACATACGAACACCGCCAAGAGCTGGCCCAAGAAGCGTGCTATGAATTGCAATGATCGCTTTCAGGCCAGACTGTTTGTCCTGACAAAACACAACTTGTTCATGATCGTGTTCACTCATTCGCTGCAGGACATCAGTTTCCATTTCAATTCTCCTCGACGCAACAGAGACCATTTCTTTGTTGTTTGCATGCATCATCGATACCACCATGTACCCCCCTTGTAAAAATGAACATGGTCGCGGACGCTATGTGGAGCACTGCATTTTGTCAATTATCTTCCTAGAGGAAACCAGGAGAGGGAGTGTCGAGAGAAAGAAAATCTGCGGCATTGTCATCGGTATCAATTCCATCACGACGTGACAAACTTTGATCAGCACTCACATCTTCTGCAGGAGTTCCTTCAAAACAGATTTCTCCATTTGAAGCCGCAAGAGGAAGTGGAGAACCATAACCGACAGCATCAAGAAGCGCTCCTTGATCATCAAGAAGTTGAAGACATTCAGGACCATTTTGTGGATCAAAATTGTCGATATAATCTTCATTCTCAACATACGTTTGATTTTCGGTTCCTGTTTTCGCGTCAGCAATCACAAAAAGACCATTGTCTCGCAAATGCATATCCAATGGAATTTTGATGGTATCCGTCACAGTTCCGCCGTCTCCATTGATAAAGAGAATTTGATAATCACTCACATCTGTCCCAGGGGTTCCAAAAAGTTCGACAAAAAGTTTTCCATCACCATCAGCGCCTGTGAGATCGTAAAGAAATTCATGAATCACCAAAAATGATGGTCGAATACGCGTTATATTTTCTGTTGATGTTTGCGAGGAAGAGCCTTCGGAATTCGTTGCGCTTGATTCTTCTGTATCGTCTAAGGCATCATCATTTACTCCAAGAACATCTGAACTCGCCGCTGGTTCGTCATTCTTTTTCACACTCGGCGGAGTAAGTGAAACACCGCAAGCGAGAAAAAAGAAAAGCGTGCTCGTCATCAAGATTTTCATGGTTTCTCCAATTGGCGTCGATACCAACCGCCTGTAAAAGCATCGATGTGCGCTATTGATTCCTCAATCTGCAGTTGCAAAAAAGAGATCTTTTTTATCTCTTTTGAGATTTGCGCATCATTCAACTCCATCAAAAATTTTTGTCGTTTATAAAAATGGGTATTCACTTCTTTGAGAAGACCATAACGCTCTTCAGCAAGTTTTCGTGTTTCAGCAGAAATCTGAAGTTGATCTCGTGAAAAGAGAAGTTCCTGAAGATTCCAAATCGCGCGTATTCCATAGTTTTCGCGCGCAGCTGCCTTTTGTGCATAGGTCGACTCATCTGGACCAACCGTTACTCCAGCACTCCCCACGTAGATTGAATCTTCAACATCGACATGAATATCGTTGAGACGATTGTGACCGTATTCCAATTGCAAGCGCGGAAGAAGCGCTGAAAGAAGAATGCGTTTTTTCCAAGATCCAATTTCATCAGGAGCAAGATGCGCGTACGCAAGCGCTGCATCCTGAACAGCAACAATATCGGGTTCCTCTGCGGCATCGAGGGGAACAGAAAAAAGGAAAAGGAGATGAAAAAGAAAAACAAAAAACAATTTCATTCTTTTGTGAAAAGCAAAACTTATGCCAGAAAAAGCAACAGATTTTCAGAGGCGATGAAAATGAAAGTGTAGTGGTTACGTACAAGATGATAAAAAACGCTCCACTTTGTGAAGACCCCTGCGTTGAATTTCAAGAATTTTTCACGGCACTTTCTTTGCAATAGAAATAACGCATATGAAGCAGACCAAAAGGAGCCTGACGAATTTCTGGCATGATGTTGTGCCAGAAAGCGTCTGGCTCTTTCTTTTGGTCTGCAATCGATTCGCCAAAAGAAGTGCCAGACACTTTTTTGCACAAAACCCGTGCCAAAAAGATGTCAGGCACCTTTTGGCTCTCATCATTTTCTTCTTCGCCGCTTGTGGACCATCCGTATCAGTCCCATCGTCAACACCAGATACAAGCATATCCGCACACACTCAAACGAAAGAGTTGCTTCTTCGCATGATCGTCATTGATGTTGGACAAGGCGATGCCATCGTTCTGATCACACCACAAAAAGAGGCGATTCTCATTGATAGCGGAAATACACTTCTGGGAGGAACTCGAGTTTTAAATGTTCTGCATCAAGAAGAGATTCAATTACTGAGCCGCATTCTTGTCACTCACTATCATGAAGATCATATCGGCGGAATTGCTGAGATTGTACGCCAGTATCAACCAAGCGATGGCTATTTCGATCGGGGGAGGGATGATCTCCCCATAACTGCTTCTTATAAAACTTATGAAAACATCGCCAAAGAGAAACGAACAGCTCTGGTCTCAGGAGATCAATTTACTTTCGGCGAAAGTTCATTTCATGTTTTTGTTGAAGAAACAGACAGCGATGATGAAAATAGTCGAAGCCTGACATTTCTCGTCACCATCGGCGATCATCGGCTCTTCTTAAGTGGAGACATTACAGGCGGAGGGGGAAATCCACCGTTTCAAACCCTTGATCTTGAAACAGCATTAGGATCTGAAATTGGCGATATCGATATTCTCAAAGTAGCGCATCACGGAAGTCATACGAGTACTAACACCGATTTTCTCGCTCACACCACCCCTGAGATTGCACTTATCTCGGTCGGAAATGACAATGAATATTTTCACCCACACCCATCTGTCATTGATCGACTCATTGCTTCAGGCATAGAAGTGTATCAAACAGAAAAAGGATTTGCGGATCGCTCTGATGTGCACATTGCCAACGGAAATATCGTGATCGATTTTTTTCAACACGATTACGAAATTTCAATACAAAAATCTGAATGAAAAACCCATTGAGCTCTGAAATGCTTCATTATATAGAGCATTTCTTATGACAGCGATTCATGAAACCAACCTTTCAGACCTTCAACCTCCAAAACGGGGAAAAGTCCGTGACATCTATGATCTCGGGAACGAGCTCTTGATTATCGCCACAGATCGCATTTCAGCCTACGATGTCATTCTTCCGACTCCGATTCCAGGCAAGGGAGAGGTGCTGACGCAGATGTCGCGCTTCTGGTTTGAACGTACAAAAAATATTGTCTCAAATCATCTTTCAACTACTCCCCTTTTAAATGTTATCACGAACGCAAAAGAACGTGAGCAGTTGGAAAAGCGATCGATGATCGTAAAAAAAGCGAAGCCCCTTCCCGTGGAAGCAGTTGTTCGAGGCTACATCACAGGATCAGGGTGGCGCGAATATCAGAAAAGGGGATCAACGTCCGGCGTCAAACTTCCTGCGGGATTAAAAGAATCAGCGAAATTACCAGAAGCTCTTTTCACTCCATCAACCAAAGCGGAAATGGGGAAGCATGATGAAAATATCTCTTTTGATGAAGTGAAAAATTTGATTGGAAGTGAACTCGCAGAAAAAGTGAAAGAAGTCAGTCTTCGTGTCTACACCACCTGTGCAAAATATGCTCTTGAACGAGGAATCATTATTGCTGATACAAAATTCGAATTCGGTATTTACAATAACGAATTGATGATCATTGATGAATTGTTAACACCAGACTCATCGCGCTTCTGGCCAAAAGATCAATACAAAATTGGAACGGCGCAGCCGAGTTTTGATAAACAGTTTGTGCGCGATTATCTCGACACGCTCACCTGGAATAAACAACCACCAGGGCCAAAACTTCCTGAAGCAATCGTTCAGAAAACGCAGCAAAAATATCGTGAAGCGTTAGATCGACTCACAAAATGAGCCCTCTGAAAAAACCATGGAGAAGTCATTGCGAGGAGCATAGCGACGAAGCAATCCCCTGCAAACAGTGTTTTCGGGAGATCGCCACGTCGGCCTTTGGCCTCCTCGCGATGACATTACTTGGACATTTCTCAGAGGTTTTAAAATGATGCCGATGGATCCACAAGCATATTGTCATGATGTGTGTAAAAAAAGTGGTTCCAATTTTCTCTACACTCTCCCCTTTCTGCAACAAAAAGATCAACGTCGAGCGCTTGAAGCTTTTTACGCTTTTTGTGCGAGTGTCGATGCGAGTGTCGATGAGGCCAAAGACAAAACCACAGCACGAGCAGAACTCAGCTTTTGGCGAATGGAAGTCGATCGAATGTATGTCAGTACACCACAGCATCCTATTGGACTGGCGCTTACTCCCTATCTTCGCCGTTATGCGATCCCCCAACAATACCTGATGGATATTGTGAATGGATGCGAAATGGATCTTGAAAAAAACGAGTATGCCACGTTCGCTGAGCTTGAACTCTATTGTTACCGGGTGGCTTCATGTGTGGGACTTGTCTGTATTCGCATTTTTGGGATTGAACCGACAAAACACCATGAAGAGATCGCCATCGCTTTTGGGAAAGCACTTCAGCTCACCAACATTCTTCGAGATGTGGTCGAAGATCTCGATCGTCAACGAATCTATCTTCCACAGGAAGATTTTCACCACTTTCACGTCAGCATAGAAGATTTTCAACAGCGTCGAAATTCCAAGGCCATTTGCATGCTTCTCAGTCATGAAATGAAACGCGCTCGTCATTTTTTTCGCCTGGCGTTTGAAAATATTCCGGATGATAAAATGGAAAGGGGGAAATGGTTTCCAGCTATGCTCATGGCACGAGCCTATGAAGGGATTCTCCACACACTTGAAAAAAATCCGACGATCATCTATCAACGAAAAGTTCGACTTTCAACCTGGAGAAAAGGCATTATTATCCTGCGCACATGGATCGAAAACTTCAAAGGATTTTAAAAAACGTTTCGCGCTCTTTTTATTTGAGCCTTCTTCTTCTCCCGGAGCCCCTACAAAAAACTCTCGGTCTTGCTTTTCTTTTTTGTAAAGCCGCAGATACGATTGCTGATACCGACATTATTCCGGTAGAAAAGCGTCTCTCGGTCCTTCACACTTATCGCGATGTGTTTTTGCGGGGCCTGCCGTTTCATGGCGAAGTGAATCTCTTCTATCGTGGTGGTTCTGTTGCTGAGCGCGAGCTCCTGCATGCTATTCCGGACCTTTTTATAACCCTCGACGCATTGCCACTTGAAGACCAACGTCATATCCGATGGCTTCTTCCAGAATTAACGCAAGGAATGATTCTGGACCTCACTTTTTTCACTAATCAGCATCAAATGAGAGCTCTCCCCACAGCAGAAACGCTTGATCGTTACACGTATGCAGTTGCAGGTTGTGTCGGAATATTTTGGACCCGTATTCTTAAAGCTCATTACCCATTTGCAGCAACCTGGACTCATGAAGTTGAAGAGATCGGCGAACAATTTGGCAAAGGACTTCAGATGGTGAATGTGCTCCGCGATCTTCCACACGATCTGGAACAAGGTCGTTGCTATCTTCCGGAAGATGCGCTCACGCAAAATGGAATTGCACCTCGTGATCTTATTGATGTCAATCTCAGACCAAAAATGAAATCATTTCTCGCATCCTATATCGCACAAACACACGACATGCTTCGCGCTGGTGTTCGTTATGTTGCATTTCTCCCCTCTCAGGAACGACGACTCCGTGCAGCAGTCCTCCTTCCGATGAGACTTGGTCATCAAACGCTCGATCAATTGACGGCATCTTCAAATTGGCCCGACACAGATCACGTAATGAAAGTTCCGCGGTGGAAGGTGTATACAACTTTGTTTCAAACCTTACTTTTTTCTTAAGGTGCAAAATCATTCTTGTTGTCATTCTGAGCAGAGCGAAGAATCTCCAGTGATCACGGGAGATCCTTCACTTCGTTCAGGATGACAAACGGGTTATAAAATCAATTTTGCAAACAGACCCTAATCAGGGCGAGGTTCTGGTGTCCTTGCTTTAAGCTGGAGAATGAGTTGAGAGTAGAAAGTTCTTTGGGCCTCGGACATTGCATTGCAAATACGTTGAAGAGCCGCTGCTTGTTCATCATTTTTGGTGAAATGCTGACAGAGATAGAGCGCTTCAACATAACGCTTTGATGCAAGCAGTTGTGTAATGGCATCTTGAAAATAGGGGTCCGGCACTTCACCCATGTCACGCACCAGATTTCCCATTTTTGTATAATTGGGGGAAAGAGAATTGGATTCGAGCTTCAAAGCATGACGCGCAAACTTTTTGACAAGAGCTGTTGCACGACCATAGAGTTCGTCTTCATTAATCCCTTGATACATACTAGCCTCAATTCTCGCATCGAATTCCGCAAACGCCATCTCTTCCAAAATATCTGCAGGGATTTGTGCAAGATCAGCTTTGATCTTTGGCACTTGCAATCCAAAAAGCTTTCCTCTGATGGCATCAACAAATTGGAGAGCTTTATCGAGAGAAGAAATATCTCGTGTAAGTGTAAGATCGTACTGCTCAAGCGTGTCGAACACATGACGAATATCGTCTCTTTCAGCAGATCGAAGATCTAAACCTTGGAGGGCGTCAATTGCTTCTTCAAATGTCATGAATTTTATTTCAGAACACAAAAAGGAAACTCCTGGAAATTCCTTGAAAGGGATCATCGATCCATCACGATACTCCATCACGAGATCAGAGGAAGAAGAACAAACGAAAGCATTCAAAGCCCCCTTCTCAAGTGCAGTCGCCTTTCTCAAAAAATCATCCAACTCTTTCACACTCACAACAATTCGAATATCTTGAGCATTCGTCTCTCGAAAAGCCTGTTCTGGTGGACAAGTATATCGAAGAGCACGAGCACGCAAAGCGTCAACTTCATTGGTGACGTTAACCGGTGCCGCGATGAGTTTATCAAGAGAAATTGAGGATAAGTAACTCTGGAGATCAGAAGCATCAAAAATGCCGTCTGGAACCGGATCTATAAGTGGATCGAAAGAAAGAAGCGGTTCTTCGCATAAAGGGGTCGCAGAAAGATCAGCGTCATAAAAGACCGTTATACCGGCATTCGGATTGATTATAATGCGAACCATCGATGTCCCCCATCCCTTCTTACTGTCATTATCGAAAAAATGAAGGAAAAGTTGCTTGCCTTCTTGAATGACCATTCTCTATAATACCCCTATGTCTTTTTTGCGATCTTTTTGTATTTTGCTCATTTTTTTAGCTTTTGGTTGTGACAGTCAACCGGAAGCTACCTCATCAATTGAAACAGTTCCTCAACTCAATGTCAGCGCTGATGAGGAACGTATTGTCACAACCACAGAGATACAAAGCCTTTCGGATATTACAATTAAAGGAAAACTTCTCTTTCAACTCCCGGATGATCCTGAAATCAAAGAGGTAAAAATCACGGCGAAGAGCGGGAATATTAAAGTTGATGGTTTTATCGGCTTTACACCCCGAAAAACTCAACAGTCCCGTTTTTTTGAAAAGATGATACATCTTATTTTTCGGAATGAAGCGATAGCTCAACCTGCTGCAGTCTCGCAACCTTACTATAGAAATATTCTCGATGTCGCAAAACTCGTCTCCGGTCGCTCGATCACGCTCATTGCCACGAATGGAAATATTGAACTTACGGCGTTAGCGAAGATTGTAGCAGAAGATGGGCCTCCAGCTCCGCTCAGTGAAATACCGGTTGGTCTTTTTCAGGATATCGATTTTTCAACCGGAATCCCGCTTCGCGAGGGAGGAAGCATTTCTCTCTTTGCGCCCGGCGGTTACATTCTCTTTTTTGGAGAACCGCACCTACAACTTGGGAATGGTGCAGACGGCGTCCATATTCGTCTTGATGACAGCGGTTTGTCAGGCCAAGGACGAAATCTTCTCCTGGTTGCAATGGATGGAAGCAAGGCAGGTCAGTTGAAACTGAATTCAAGAGAGCTGCGATTTTCCGGAGTGACAGAACCGGCGATCAAAATTGAAGGTGGAAAAGGTGGCAAAGGGGGAGACATTTTCTGCTCGATTCAAAATGAACATGAAATCGAAAGCTTTGCCGCTTTACGCCTTGTCGCGGGGCGTGGAGGCGAAGGGAGTGTTGAAGCGGGAGACGGTGGCAATATCACCTGTGATATAAGCGATAAACCGGTCAATAAATTGGGTGAGCCGACAACTCTTATTTCAGCTGCAGCAGGTGATGGTGGAAATCTCAAGGCACCTGACCAAATCCCGCATCTTGTTCATTTACCTGGTCAACAACCATTTCCAACAGCTTCCTATTATCGTGTTTCACGCGCAGGTCATGGGGGTATTGCCTTGGTTACTGGTTTTTCAGGAAGAGATGGAAAGGATGATGCTTCAGCGACTACGACAGAAAAAGCAGGAGCAAAATCAGGAGATGTTGATATAAGTTATGGTGATGGAGGCAATGTCGTTGATCCGAGCTTTATCTTTCCTCCTTCTCAAGTTCGAGCCGGCGACGGTGGCATAAGCGCGATCCAGCGACAAGGAATGACACAAATTTCAGGTCTTGGAAATGCAGGCAAAGGTGGAAGTGGATGTCATGCCGGTGGCGATTTTCCGGAAGGAGGTAATGGAGGAAATGGCGGAAAACTCAATATCACCGCAGGGAAAGGTGGAAACTGTCCTATTGCAGGTTGCACGCCAGGAAATGGCGGTCATGTTTATCAAAATCTTATTTATAATCCTGTTAAAGCCGGAAAAGGTGGAGATGGAACGCCACCGGGTAATGGCGGCGTAAGCGAGACAAAATCTTACGGAGCTGGAGGAGCTGGCACAAATGGCGAACCTTCGAATTCTTCCGCCCTTGTAAGAGGTCAAGATGGTGAATTAAAAGATCCAGATCCGATTCCACAACAAGATGGTGACAATGGAACTGCCTGTCCTCAACAAGGGTCAACCGGACCAGTAACACCTCCGGCGCTCTGTAAAGATCGATATGCCGGGGCGCCGGATACTATGTTTCAATATGATGCCCAATGTCGCCCCTGTGATACAAATCAAAGCCTCTGGAATAGACACCCCAATTGTGCTCCGTCATGTGCTATCAGATGTGCTCCGGTTTCGATTCCGCATAATGATTATAGTCTCTGCAGACTCTGTCCAACGCGAAGGTCAGGAGTTTGCACTGGAACATTTGATTACTGGGTTGGCCTTCCCGGTTGCCCAGCATGGACAGAAACAGCGACCACAAAAGATCAAGTGGTGCTCACGATCAACGGGACCCCACGTTCTTTTGACCGGACGACGACAAGCATACGTGAGGACAATCCTCAGGCAAACACCGTAAGACTCACCATAGATGTCTCAAGTGTCGATTCTCTGGGACAACCAACAAGCTCACACATTGTAACCGATTATGACTGCAACACCCGGCGATGGGATCGAAATGATGGTCAGTCAGGAACGACAAACCTTGACTGCCCAAGCCCTGCCCTTACGGCTCTCTTTTGTGTGCGAGATCCTGCGCCTGGAAGCACCAATTATGTTCTGATTGCCAGAGATGGAACAAGGCAGGTGGCAGGTTCCGGAAATTATACATGGGAATACGAGTGTAGAAACTGCGGTGGCCCGCCAAAGGGAAGCTGCCGTTGTCTTGGCAATGGAACGGTTGATTGTCCTTAAACATCAATTTTCAATCTCTTTATCGAACCCTCTCTTGGAGCTTTTGAAGGACCGCCGTGAAAAGAACATCATAACGAGTATTGGTTCCAATATAGTCTCGAAGAATCGGAGCCATCTGCGTCATCGCTGATTTAAGTTCAACTGATCTTCGTTGTAATTCAATTCGTTCCAGACCTTTGCTGACAACAATATGCTGATGAACCTTGTTTGTACGATCATAGCGAAGGAAAATGAATTCCCCGTTTTTCGTCGTCCGAAATCGGAGAAACATCTTTGTTTTTTTATCGTAAGCCTCGACATAGAAAACAATCGTATATGCTGGATCTTCGCTATGTCGAATCAGAGCTTCATATTTTTGAAATGCTCTTCTCGCTTCAAAATATTTTCCCTGCTTTTCATAAAGTTCACCAAGTGCCAGAGGAACCTCAAATGGCACAGCACCAAGCTCAAGAGCTTTCTCATACGCATCGATTGCGCTCTGGACATTTCCTTGGCTCGCTTCAGCGCTTCCAAGAATGAGGTAAGCCTGTTGTGTTGTAGGATCGAGTGCAATCGCTTTTGTTGCTGATGTCGACGCTTCAAGATATTTCCTTTGCTCATGAGAGTGATTCGCCAATGCAACATGAGCCTCGACAAAGCTCGGATCCCCCTTCACAATCTCCTGATACAGCCGCTGCGCACCTTCAATGCCAGCTGATTCCAGAATACGCGCCGCAACATACAGCGTAAGAAAAGAGAGAGGCGTTGTGGACATCGTTTGAGTTATACTTCTTGCCAGCTCATCTTGTGATATTTGCCGAGCTTCATATTCACGCGCAGACCGTAAAAAAAAGAGGATGGCATTGAGATCATCATCGTCCAAAGGTTTTTTCGCTGCTACCCGTTTCGCGATATAACGAAACACAACATTCATCAACGTCAGCTGATGACGAACCTTGTTCATACGAAGCACCTCATGACGGTAACTCTTTGGCCGAATCACCGCATAATTCATTTTCTTTTTTTCGAATTCTTCCACCAAACTTCCTGTATC
Organism: Deltaproteobacteria bacterium RIFCSPHIGHO2_02_FULL_44_16; assembly: GCA_001798185.1. NCBI lineage: Bacteria > Deltaproteobacteria > Deltaproteobacteria bacterium RIFCSPHIGHO2_02_FULL_44_16. Next base: position 42,027 of record MGRM01000012.1, read on the forward strand.
ACTAAAATGAGCTGCTCCAAACACAAAGGGAAGTATTCCATCTTCTGGTATCTGAAGACGTTGTAATCGTTCCACTACCTCATCGTTACGTTGCAGCAATTGTAAAAGCACTGCTTCATCATAGAACTGATCCAGGCGCAATTGCTGCGTTTCGGCAACAAAACCTTCCTTTTCGATGCCATGCAGATGAATATCAGCATGTTGACATTTGAACATGTGTGCGAACAATGTCTTCCGTGCAAGCTCCCTCCTGCTCATGTCAGGATCGATCATGCAAAGAGCGCCATCAACAATATCGACGAATTCAGCATTTCCAACTTGCGCATAATGCAAAGAAAAGTCTGTTCCAAATTCGATTCCTTCTTTCGCATAATGACGAAGACCTTGCTGATAATTTCGATTCGACTCCTTGAGATGTTCTTCTTGCACAGCCCGAGAATCATGAATATCAATACGTCCAAGATAGACAGGTCCCTTTCCAAAGCGCTGCGCACGAATAACATCGGCCGCTGGAATATATTTCCCCAAAAGTTTTTTGACGAGAGGTGTGTTATTGAGTGGTTTTCCTTTCAAACCAGGAAAACGATTGATTTCCAGTCCGCGTGCTATTTTCTGTGCATACTCGAGTTCACTTCGAACAAAATGGATACGATCTTTTGCCTCCTGAGAAAGTTGCTGGGAAAAATGATCGCTGTCGAGGCGTTGAAAGAGAGGTAGAAGACTTTTAACGTTTTGAAGATCAACATAAACTGACTCATAATCCCCGTCACGAAGAGAACATTGCGAATAAAGAGAAGCAAAAGCCTCAAGTTCACTCTTTCGCTTCGCCTGTAAAAACGGAGTGACGTCATCCAGAGCCTTGCCAAAGGTCCCTGCTTCAACATATCCAAGAATTTTTCCGTCAATGGTAAATGACATAAGCTGCTCCGAATATCATTCTTTTCGGATACAACGCAAAAAAGTTGTTCTTGTTTATGAGCGCTTCTTACGACAAGCGATCAAGTGGTGGATGGGATTTCATCCACTCCTGATAATTGCCATCATATCCAACTTCTTTTTGACGGGCTTTGATACGTGCATCAAGTTTTTGGAAACTCTCCGCAGAAAGTGATGGGGTCTGTTCAAGCTGACTGACATAGCTCGCAACTTCTTTACTGTGTTTTCGTGAAACCGCGATATTCCCTTTTCCAGTCACCACATTTCCAAGTCCATACACTGATGATGCCGTATCGAGTTGAGGAGGATCAGAATTTCGCCATACATAAAGCTCACCTTTGCTCGGAACACCAGGAATCGGCTCTGGAATACTTCCAATCGAACTGACCGTTATTTTTGAGAAAACATCAAACTCACTTCCAGGAATATCAATCAGTTTTCCGTTTTCAGTTTTCGTTCGAAGAAAACGGATCCCAGCCAGTCGATCTCCTTCAACAAGTTTTTCTATCGGTCGAGCATTTCCTTCAACATTGAAAAAATATTTTTTCATCGCACGATTCAGTAAGACGCCGCGCGTCTTTTCTGTTTTTTGTTTTTCTTCATCAGTCGCGTTCTCAGGATAAGCAACGAGTGGCATCTCCGCAAGCGAGCGACGGTAAAAAAGAGTGCATGGTTTTATATCGAGTGCTTCAAAGGTAAGTTCCTTCTCTTGCAACACCGTATCTGCACCACGTCGTTCAAGTGTATTGATATCGACATCGATTCCACGCTTCCTAAGTGCACGATATATATTTTCAAGCATCAGCACTTTAACCACGTCAATCGAAGCGAGACCACCACCGATCACAATGCCCCCTTCTGCAATTTCACATTGTGGTCCGTGATAATCTTTTTCGGGAGCATGATTAAACCAATACATAAAAGGATTTTGGTAGTAAAATCCCTTGCCGACGTAATCATCAATCCCTTCAAGGCCGAGCGGCCGATCGCGCCAAGCGCCATTCGCAAGAATAACGCTGTTAAATCCCCAAGTGTTCAGATCTTCAAAAGAGATATCGCGTCCAATGCGTGTGCAAGGAACAAGTTGCACGAGAGGATGTTGATACGCGTCATCAATACGTTGAAACTCCGCGATACGCATTTTATCGTGCCATCGTGGGAGACCCTCTTCGATCTTTCCATAAGGACGATCATTCTGATCAAACACAACGACGCCGATTCCTTTTTCAGCCAATATTTTTGCAGCTTCCGAACCGGCAACTGCCCCACCAATCACCGCAACCACATGCGGTGGAAATTTTTGCTCATTCATCTCTATCTCCCTAAAAGCGGGTACTATTCATGAATTCAGTAATAACAGTCAAGTCTAACCGACAAGTCGATCTCACCTTTTCTTGATCTTGGCATCACAACCCTCTACACTCTGCGCAAAGCAGGAAATATGAGTTGCAACATATAACTGCACAACAGATTGTTTAAGGAGGAGATGTTATGAAATGCGTTCAGGTTGTCACCGAAGCACTGCAGCTTCCAATGGGTGAGACGAGGAAAATCACTGAACAAGAGGGGCGGAAGATCGAAAGAGCCTGCAAAACAACAAGCCCAGGTGAGATCGCAGATGCACTCGCACTCCTCAACCAAGGCAGGGTCGTGGTCGCTCCGTCATTGAGAACATTCCGGAGCATGTTCTTTCAAGCCTACTTTGCTCAACCAGAACAGGTTTTTGAGTTCTCCTTTCCCAACGCTGATCGAGAGACAAAGTCAGAATTCGATCGCATTGTTGACTTCGCAAACGACAATCATCTTCCGTTCAAAAATGTGGCTGATCTTCTCCACCAGCAAAAGTATCGGGTATATTCAAACTCAGATAAAATGTTTCTCCTGAATTTCTATATCGTTCTTCTGGATGCACTTCGGAACAAGCGTATGCCTGAGGAATACTGCCAAGGCGAAACATCGTTTCTTCCCAGCGTTATGAAGGGGATTGAAACAGGAGCCTTCAATTTTGAGAGCGGAGTCCCCTCTTCCGATCCAAACATCGGTGAAGTTGGAAAAGCTGTTTATGCATATCAGGAGGACGCCTTTTATGCATTGAATCAAAAACTTGACATTACGAACCTCTTTCATCGGTCCAGACTCGTCCATGAGGCATTTCATGCCTATCAAGACATCATCTGCTGGAAAGGGACGATCGTTGAGAATGAAGAGAACGCGAAGATCACCGAGAGCATATATGTATTGGTCTCACTCGGTATTGTCGATAACTCGGAACTGAGCAAGGCAACACTATCGAACCTTTTGCACAGCCTTCCGAAAGGCTATACGGAAAACGAGATGAAGGCCGCCTATTTCTCTCTGATCAAAGAGAGTGATGAGAAGAACGCTGCACAGCAGCGGTTGCGTGAGCTGATCTACACTACACTCGGTCGACATGAATATCAGAGGGCCAGAGCAAAAGCTGTAACACAAGCAAATGGGCGTCTCCAAAAACTGGAGAAGGCTCAACAGGTTGCATTCATTGAAATGATATTGAATCAGATACAGGGGATCATCGCGATTGACCCCCTCTCACAAGCTGACGCTGACCGGACGACAAAAGACTTTCGAGAGAAGCTTCTCAACTATAAGTGGAATATGGCGAGAAAGGTTGTTTACCTATCTTTCAAGGCTGGCCTCACGAATGCTCCAGAGGACAAAGCGCTCGCTAGCGAGTTTGCAAAATGGGCAAAAGAATATTTTGAGGAACATCCTCAAAGCCGATATACAATAACCATCGATGACGGTGTGAATGGTTTCAAAAAGTGCACTTGGACATTGAATCAAAGTAGAGATGACGAGTGATGTGTGGTATGCATCTTTTCCACGTCAAGAGAAAGAGAGAGTGATTATGGTTCACGTTCTTATCATTTTTTTGAGCGTACTTCTTTTTGGATTCTATGGTTGTGATAATGAAGGAAGCAGTAACAATGCACCTCCTCCAGATCCTTCCCTGAGCTGTATTTTAGGACAATCTGAAACTCGAAGTTGTGGTCTCAATGATCGCGGCCAACAAACACGATCATGTGTGAATGGTTTTTTCGATGTTTTTGGAGCATGCACCGATCCCGATCTCTGTAAAGATGGCCTGACGCTGACAGTGTCGTGTGGTCTGAATAACCGTGGCCAGCAAACAGGAACCTGTGTGACAGGGAATTTTGGAGCTTTCAGTACCTGTACGGATCCGGATATCTGTAGAGATGGAATGACCGAAACACAAAATTGTGGTTTTGGAAATGTTGGTCAGCAAACACGAGCCTGTGCAAGTGGCCAATGGCAAGCCTTTGGAGCATGTCAAACACAACCGCAGATAGAGCAGGTTGCCGCAGGGGGGCACCGAACCTGTGTTCGCCTGAATAACGGAACTGTGCAATGTGCTGGAGAAACGATTCTTTCACAAAAGTTTCTGGGAACAACAAATACAAGTTCATTCACGGAGATCCCCGGCATTGCGACAGCTCTTACTCTTGCGGTAAGAGGTTTTCATGTCTGTGTTGTTTTGGAAAATGGTCGTCTGAATTGTTGGGGAGAGAATGCTTCTGGCCAGCTTGGGAATGGAACAAATATTCGTTCCACAACTCCTGTCGAAGTTTCAAATATTACGACTGCAACAAGCGTTGTTGTGGGGAACTCCCACAGTTGCGCCCTTTTAAGGGATCGTACGATTCGATGTTGGGGGTATAACGGTCGTGGTCATCTTGGCAATGGAAATAGAAATAATTCGGACATTCCCGTTTCAGTTACCGGTATTACAAATGCAGTATCGCTTTTTGCCGGCGATAATCATACCTGCGCTCTGCTTTCAAGCGGACTTGTTCAATGTTGGGGAAGTGGAACCAATTCTGAATTAGGGAATGGAAATACAACTGATTCTGATCGACCTGTAAATGTGAGTGGGATCACCAATGCCGTTGCTTTATCTCTTGGGAGTAGTGAATCTCATACGTGTGTAGTGCTCGCGAATAATTCCGTAAGGTGTTGGGGATATAATGGATCTGCTCAACTTGGAGATGGAACGGGGAATGATTCAGCAGTTCCCGTTCCTGTCTCCGGACTCAGTTCCGAAACGATTCGCAGTGTAGTCGTTGGTTCGGAGTTTACATGCGTTCTCTTTACTGCAGGCAGGGTGCAATGTTGGGGCGAGAATGAATATGGCCAGTTAGGCATTGGATCAACACAACTCTTGCGGTCTCCGCAATTTGTGGATGGTATTTCTACCGGAACAGGTTTGGCCGCAGGTGATAAACATGCGTGCGCTCTCATCGCAGACCATACTCTTCGATGTTGGGGATATAACCAGCTTGGCCAACTTGGAAATGGGCGTCCTTTAGCAGCAAGCGTACCTCTTCAAGTGTCAGGCATCGGTGTTACACATATTGCTGCAGGCAGTAATCATGCCTGTTCTTTTGGGAGTAGTCGTATCGTCAATTGTTGGGGATATAATTCTTATGGCCAACTTGGAAATGGCAGAAGTGGGACTGCTGAGGAGTGGTCAACAACGCCGGTTGACACTACAGGTCAATTGAGTGGGACACTTTTTCTCAAAGCACAAAAAGAGTATACATGTGTTCTTCTGACCACAGGTCAAATACAGTGCTGGGGAAGAAATGATGCAGGACAGCTCGGGAACGGGACAGCTCAATCTTCGACGGTTCCTCGGGCAGTGAGCGCCATTTCGACTGCAAGTAACATTGCTCTTGGAGAAAGCCATGCATGTGCTCTGCTTGCCAACGGTACGGTCCAATGTTGGGGACTCAATTTTGATGGTCAAATCGGTGACGGATCTCGCAACACTGTTCGTTTGACGCCGGTATTTGTCACGAATCTGACGAGCGTCGGTGACATTGCGGCGGGAGCAGCCCATAGTTGTGCCGTTCTTGTAAATGGCGGTGTTCGTTGTTGGGGTCGTAACAACGAAGGCCAACTTGGAGATATGACAACAACAAGTTCAACAACACCGGTTGTTGTCGCCGGGCTTCCGACGGCCGGAGGCATAAATGCTATTGAGATCGAAGCAGGAGGAAATCATACGTGTGCTGTGTTATCAGATCGAACGCTTCGATGTTGGGGTGAAAATGGTCTCAACGGGTTTTTGGGAAATGGAACGATCACCAATTCTTCAATTCCGGCGGCAGTTCCAGGAATTACTGATGTTAAAATTGTTGCTGTTGGTGTCAGTCATAATTGTGTTCTTACATCTGGAGATCTTTTCCAATGTTGGGGAAGCAATCTCTTTGGGCAACTTGGAAATAGTACAAGTGGTTTCAGTTTAACTCCCATTACCATTTCAAGTGTTCAAAATATTCAGACAATCGCAGTCGGTGAAAATAATACGTGTATTACCCGCAGCAATGGTTCTCTCTTTTGTTGGGGGGAGAATCATGATGGCGAGCTTGGTGATGGGAGACCGATCTTTCATGTTTCTCCAACCGAAGTTCGTTTTTAAGTTCGAAGGGAGTAAACGGGGGGATGAAAGAATTGAGATTGACTCAAAATTACTTTTGGTATTTATAAATACCCATGATAACAAAAAGAACAAAACAAATATTGTTGCTCACTCTGCCAATTTTCATTGTTGCATGCGATCAATCTTTAACTTCTGAAAATGGGAAAAGAAACGCAACGCTCGACGAATCGCCGCAATCAACTTTACATATCAGTGAAATATTGAGCAATCCCGAAGCGTATCTGGATAAAGCAGTTACGACAAAGGCCCTCATGAGTTTTAGGATTTATTCTGTTACAATCGAACGAGGCGGCCACGTTATGAATGGCCTTACGAACCCAGACACAGCATATCATTATCTCTTTTTGACAGATACTTCGCAGCACTCCATGGAGCTTGGAACCGAAAACCTATACGAAGGAACAGCGGACTTTCGGTCTTATGATCCTCAAGGAAAAGGGATGGGGATGATAAAAGATAGTACGCCGTTAATCTGCACTGACATCACAGCTCTTGAAAGAAACTCCATCTATGTGGCAAAACGAGAATGTCCGCCTTTCGGTATCGATGCGCAGTACTCGAGCTTGAGTGAAGCCAATTCAACCGCTCCTCGTGAATCAGGCGTTATCGGTCATGTTTATGATGTAAAAGGAGTGGTCAAAAAGTTTGAAACAAAACATCCAAAGCTCGGTTCGTATTATATTGATATAACCGAAATTGTTCGTTCAAGTGCAGACTCCCTCTAAACCATTCTTACCCTTCTCCGCCTGTAATAAAGAATGAGTCCTGTAAAGATGACTGCGATCAGGTTCATTCCCATTCCGATGGAGAAACCCTCTCCGGGAGTTGTAATCGTTGCCATTCCCTCAAAGGCGATGCCAACATTAAATCCAAAGTGGACCCGAAAAAGTTTTGCTGCCACGTCCCATATAAAATAAACAGGCAGTCCCAGGAGAACTGCACAGCTATAACTTGCTTGCGCCCAGTGCAGATTGAGCGCAACCCAGGGGATTTGTAAAATTCCCCACCAGAGACTCACTCGATCAGAGCGACCTGAGAGAAGAAGACCTCCTCCCACAATTCCCAACACAGACATAATTACAAAAATAGCATAGAGAAAAATTTGCAAAAATGCCGTGGGGATCAACTGAACAAGATAATTTCCAAAACCAAGGCCGACAACACCTCCAACAATCTGATACCATCCTAAAGATTTTCCCAAAGAAGAAATCGAACTTCTTTTTTTCCAAAGCAGGACTCCGGAAATCAGCAGGCTTATGAAAAGAAGAAGAGCGCTCACCATCACGAAATTTTTCAGTGGAATTTTTTGAGCATCTTCAGTTGATGATAATGTTAATTTCTCTTCTTCCGGCATTGGAGGTGGTGAAACATCTTGCATGACAATTCCTGACACAGCTCCCTCGGGCTGCCTCAGAGCGATGCCCAATGAATATTGCAGACTCCCACGACAAGATTCCGTCTTGGTCTGAATATAAACGGATTGGGGAGAGGAAAAAGAAGTTGTTTCAAGAACCCCGGGCTGCGCCTGAGGAACTTTGGGAATAATTTCTCCCAATTCTCCTAATATTTCTACTTTAGCATCACATAGCTCGGATTTAAGAGCGGTGACAACAACTTTGAGACTTGCTCCTTGCGTTACCTGTACCTTGAAATAATCCATGGGGTCCTGAATGGAGAGAGAGTTTTTCTCATAGAGACCTGGAGTAATGGGGAGTGCAGCGCTTGCAGTATTCCCGGCATCGTAATCCGTATTCGCATCTCCATTACTCTGAACTTGCACCACAAATTCATGATCGCGATGCATATCACCGACAAGACTTCCCACTAAAAGATAAAATGTGTTTGGATTATCCCCGGCAATATTTACCTGCTTGCTGGAATCGGATCCCGAAACCCTATCACTCTTCAATGACATTAATTCTGTTTGAGAACTATCCACCAAAGCAAGATGAAACGCCTCCGTATTACAGAAGCTGCTGCTACTGTCTTCCTGACTTTGTTCTCCTGCAATAATCAAACATTTCTTCACCGGCGTGAGATGGAGTTGAACCTGCTGCGAGGGATAAAGAGTCAGCTTAAAGTGATCGATGTATCCTTTTCGTTGATGATGATCCAGACGATAGCGCTTGTTTGGTTCAATGGAAACCGCAGTTGCAATACTGTCACCTCCACGAATCCGATTATCGCTCTCCTGTTTTTGAATCAAAAAACTTTGTTGGGTGAGTTTTGTCAATTCCTGTTGCAACACAAGGCCACTGCGCGCATCCGTATACGATCCTCCAAATTGTTGAGCCAAAGCCTCAAGCTGTTTTCTGGCAACATCATCAACATTGAAGCCGACCGTAAAAATCTTGAACTTGTAGCCCTTATTGAGCAAATCCCGAGCGACAGCGACGGCATCTCCGCCACATGTTTCTTCTCCGTCGCTTACGAGGATAATAGTATGTTCGCGCTCTTTAAAAGCAGAAAAATCATTTTCAACCTGCTGGAGAGAATAAGCAATCGGGGTCCATCCCATGGGCTGCATGAGTTGCACGGTGGTAGAAATTTGCGACGCCTTTCCTGCTCCAAGAGGAACAATTAATTCCGTATCGCGACAACTTTCAACCCTATTGGCCTTGTCAATTCGATGAGCGTAGACTCTCAGTCCCACCTCTGCTTCTGATGGAAGACCAGCCACTGCATGAGCAATCGCTTTTTTTGCCCAATCAATTTTCTTTTGACCTTCCAGCATCTCCGCCATGCTTCCCGAAGAATCGAGAATAAAGAGCAGATCTGGTTTCGTCTGACCGGGAAGTGTTTGAGGGGGAAGAGTCGTTAACGATTGTGATGCTGCTGGAGGAACTTGAATGTTTTGTCCCACTGCAGGAGGAGAAAAAGAAATAACCAAAAGAAAAAGAAAAATGAGACGCAAAGAAACAAAAGGAATCATCGCTCCCCCTTTTTATGAATACTACAAGTCGACCGCTCACCTATTCAATGACGCATGATTGAAGATTCCCTGCTCTTCCTGTCCGGAAGGCAGGATCGTCGATCGTTAAAAATTCGTTTGGAAAACGAGGACCACTTGAAATAACAGCCAGGAGTTGCGTGTTGACACTTGGAACATAGATACAAATATTGTTTCCAGACTGACGATAAATTCCATGGTAGTCATTATTGGTGTTCTGATTCACCTGAAGACTGACAAAGGCATATCCCGGTTGCGGACGACCAAATGTCGGACTGCCATTTGCAGCATCAACCGCAGCAAATTCAATCTTCGGCTGCTGATCATAGACGATCTCTCTTCCATTCGTAATAATATTGATGAGAGGACATCCGTAACGGGCTTGCAGCGGAGTTTGATCTAAAGTGTGACCAATAGCGCCACATTCAATAGTCACGACCTGTTGTCCAGCAATGTCGCGAACCGTACGAAATCCCGCAAGCATCCCGAGTTTCACAACGACTTCCGTGCTCAACTCGTCAAACGGATCTGGAATTCCATCACCTGTGGTATCGAAAGAAATGACATTGGGGTTTTTAAGTCGAATCTGACCATTTTCAATGGCATAGGTCCCATTCCCCATAAACGTTGCATTCTGGCCTATGGTATCAAGGGTATACGTTGCAAAACTCCCATTTCCGTCAAAGTGCAGCTCGCTCGTTGCTCCCAAAGAATTGCAACTGTATACAGACGCGGTAACATTGACCGACCCACCAAAGCCATCG